>NZ_LIRG01000686.1 GCF_001419695.1 Streptomyces prasinopilosus | reverse complement strand
CGTCGACGCCACCGGCAGGTACGTCCTGCCGGGCGGCGTCGACGTCCACACCCACATGGAGCTGCCGTTCGGCGGCACCTTCGCCTCCGACACCTTCGAGACCGGCACCCGGGCCGCCGCCTGGGGCGGCACGACGACCGTCGTGGACTTCGCCGTGCAGAGCGTCGGCCGCTCCCTGCGCGAGGGACTGGACGCCTGGCACGCCAAGGCCGAGGGCAACTGCGCCGTCGACTACGGCTTCCACATGATCGTCTCCGACGTGAACCCGGGCACCCTCAAGGAGATGGACCGGCTGGTCGAGGAGGGCGTCACCTCCTTCAAGCAGTTCATGGCCTACCCCG
Organism: Streptomyces prasinopilosus; assembly: GCF_001419695.1. Classification (GTDB taxonomy): domain Bacteria; phylum Actinomycetota; class Actinomycetes; order Streptomycetales; family Streptomycetaceae; genus Streptomyces; species Streptomyces prasinopilosus. The sequence continues at coordinate 3,607 of NZ_LIRG01000686.1, read as the reverse complement.
GCGTCTTCTACTCCGACGACGGACAGATCCTGCGCGCCATGCAGCGGTCCGCGGAGAACGGGGGCCTGATCATGATGCACGCCGAGAACGGCATCGCGATCGACGTCCTCGTCGAACAGGCCCTGGCCCGCGGCGAGACCGGCCCCCGCCACCACGGCGAGGTCCGCAAGGCCCTGCTCGAGGCCGAGGCCACCCACCGCGCCATCCGCCTCGCCCAAGTCGCCGGCGCCCCGCTGTACGTCGTGCACGTCTCCGCGGCGGAGGCGGTCGCCGAACTGGCGCGGGCCCGCGACGAGGGCCTGGACGTCTTCGGCGAGACCTGCCCGCAGTACCTGTTCCTGTCCACCGACAACCTCGCCGAGCCGGATTTCGAGGGCGCCAAGTACGTGTGCAGCACGCCCCTGCGGCCGAAGGAGCACCAGGCCGCGCTGTGGCGGGGCCTGCGCACCGACGACCTCCAGGTGGTCTCCACCGACCACTGCCCGTTCTGCTTCATCGGCCAGAAGGACCTCGGCCGCGGCGACTTCTCGAAGATCCCCAACGGCCTGCCGGGCGTCGAGAACCGCATGGACCTGCTCCACCAGGCGGTCGTCGACGGGCACCTCACCCGCCGCCGCTGGATCGAGGTCGCCTGCGCCACCCCGGCCCGCATGTTCGGCCTGTACCCGAAGAAGGGCACCCTCGTGCCGGGCTCCGACGCCGACGTCGTGATCTACGACCCGCACGCCGAGCAGATCCTCTCCGCCGAGACCCACCACATGAACGTCGACTACTCCGCCTACGAGGGCAGGCGCGTCACCGGCCGCGTCGAGACCGTCCTCTCACGCGGCGAACCCGTCATCACCGAACGGGAGTACACCGGCCGCGCCGGACACGGCGTCTACACCCCGCGTTCCACCTGCCAGTACCTCACCTAGGAACGGTGCGCATGGACTTCGGACTCGTACTGCAGACCGACCCGCCGGCCTCCCGGGTCGTCGACCTGATGCGGCGCGCCGAACGGGCCGGCTTCACCCACGGCTGGACCTTCGACTCCGCCGTGCTCTGGCAGGAACCGTTCGTCATCCACAGCCAGATCCTGTCCCACACGACGACGCTGACCGTCGGCCCGATGGTCACCAACCCGGGCACCCGCACCTGGGAGGTCACCGCCTCCACCTTCGCCACCCTCAACGACATGTTCGGCAACCGCACCGTCTGCGGCATCGGCCGGGGCGACTCCGCGATGCGGGTCGCCGGCCGCGCCCCCAACACCCTGGCCCGCGTGAGCGAGGCCATGAAGGTCATCCGCACCCTCGCCGAGGGCGGGGAGGCCGACCTCGGCGGCGGCACCGTCGTCCGCTTCCCCTGGATCGGGAAGGACGCCCGGCTCCCCGTGTGGATGGCCGCGTACGGGCCGAAGGCGCTGCGGATGGCGGGGGAGGAGGCCGACGGCTTCATCCTCCAGCTCGCCGACCCCTACCTCACCGGGACCATGGTCGGGGCCGTCAAGGACGCCGCCGTCGCCGCCGGACGCGACCCCGCCGAGGTGACCGTCTGCGTCGCCGCCCCGGCCTACGTCACCGAGGACGACTCACCCGGGGCACTCGCCCACGCGCGCGAGCAGTGCCGCTGGTTCGGCGGGATGGTCGGCAACCACGTCGCCGACCTGGTGGCCCGCTACGGCGCCGACGGCGGCGTCGTCCCGCACGAACTGACCGACTACATCGCCTCCCGCCAGGACTACGACTACGCCCACCACGGCCGCAGCGGCAACCCCGACACCGCGTTCGTGCCTGACGGGATCGTCGACCGGTTCTGCCTGATCGGCACCGCGGAGCAGCACGTCGGGAAGCTGAAGGCGCTCCGCGCGCTGGGCGTCGACCAGTTCGCCGTCTACGACATGCACGACGCCCAGGAGAGCGTGATCGACGCCTACGGCACGCACGTCATCCCGGCACTCGACGACTGACCCGCGTCCGGACGCCGGGGCCCCGGCCGCCGGAGCGCCCCCGCCCGGACCGTCGTGCCCGCCCGCCTCAGGCCTTGCCCGCCAGCAGGGCCGCCACCGCTTCCCTGGCGGCCTTGATGGCGCCCTTGTTGATCTCGTCCGTGGAGGGGGCCTTCTTCGACTCGAAGTCGCTGCCGTTGTACGTCACGACCACCAGCGCGTTGGAGACGCGGGCCACGACCACGCCCTCCCGGGTCTGCTGCTTGTCCTCGGTGGTGAGGTCCACGACCGAGTACGCGGCGTCGCCGAGCCCGGGGACCGCGCCCCCGCCGCTCCTGTCCTCCAGCCGCCCCCGGTACGAACGCTCGGCCGCCTCGTCCGACTGCAGGACCTCGAAGGACACGTCGAGCCAGCGGTACTCGTAGCCGTCGAGCGCGTTCCACGAACAGGTCCGCCGCAGCGCGGAGTCGGTGGACCTGATCTCCTTGCCCTCCGTCTTCGCCTTCGGCACGAGGGACTTGACGGTCTTTTCGGCGATGCTGCCGCAGGGCGCGGGAGCGGCGGTGTACGTCTTCGGCGCGGCCGTCGCCGACGGGGCGGAGGCGGACCGCGACGCCGTCGCCTCCGGCTCCTTCTTCTCGGCGGCCTGCGGCTCGGAGGAGGACCCGGACGTCAGCGCCCAGCCCGCCGCGGCGAGGACGAGCACCGGGGACAGGCGCGCGGCCAGGGCTATCGGCAGAGGAAAGGAACGCACGGCGCACTTCTCGTGGGGGTCGGTGCGGAAGGGTGCCCGCACTGCGGACGGGACGCCAGTCTCACATGCTTCCCGGTGGGGAGGAAGTGCGAACTCGCTCCGTAGGGAAGGGGTGACAGGGAGGCATCGCGCGGTGGCGGCATCCTGCCGTACTTCCCCCGGATCCGGATGAGTTGAGGCATCGCGGTGACGGGTGCGGCGCCCGAGCCGCTACGGGGCGGCCGGGCGGTCTCTCCTTCACCGGGTTCGGCCCCGGCCCTCCTTTGGGGCGTCGGCTTCCCGCAGCCGGCGATCCGTGCCCGGCCCTTCCGGCGGTTCGGCGCGGGTACGGCCGGAGAGCGCGAGCAGCAGAGCCGTCGTCAGGGCGAGCACCCCGGCCGCGAGGAGCTGCACCCGGTAGTCCAGGACGGCCACCATCGCCGTGCCCGCGAGGATGGCGAGACCGGTCGGGGCGAAGATCATCGTGTTCGCGGTGGCCGAGACCCGGCCGAGCAGTTCGTTCGGTGTCGTGGTCTGCATCGTGGTCAGCGCGCTGATGAGAGGCCAGGGCAGGCCCACCCCGATGAGCAGGCCGCCCCCCAGCACCACGGGGAGGAGCGGGGTGGTCCGGGCCAGTGCGCCGAGGGCGAAGAGAACGAGGCCGGCCGCCGACAGGACTCGGGCCGGAACGCGGCGCAGGAGGGCCCCGGCGGCCAGACCGCCGATGACGGACCCGAGCCCCTGCGTCGAGCTGAGCACGCCGGCGAACGCCGCCGGTTGCCGCAGTCCCGCGTCGAGAAGGGCGTAGGTGGCGGTGCCGCTGAGGCCCGACGCCGTCATGGCGCAGCCGCCCGCGACGACCAGGGAGCGCAACGCCGGCTGCTGCCACAGGCGGCGGACGCCCTCCGTGGTCCCTGCGGCCCGGTCTCGCTCCGGCCGGAGCG
>NZ_LIRG01000685.1 GCF_001419695.1 Streptomyces prasinopilosus | reverse complement strand
TCCCGCGCGACGTGGGGGCGGCGGGGGCCCCGGGGGGCCCCGCCGCCGTGTCCGACTTCATCGCCGGATCAGTTCCCGTACGCCGCGGCCGCGTCGGCCTCCAGCCGCCGCTGGGTGCCCGCGATGTCCTTCGGGTTCTTCAGGAAGTCCTGGAGCGCCTTCCACTCGCCCTTGCCGGGGGTGCCCCCGAAGGCCTGCGGGGCCTGGTCGGACATGTCGAAGCGGAAGTCGTCCCCGGCGTCGACGAGCGCCTTGGCCGTCTTCTGCTGCACCTCGTTCGGGTACGCCGAGTTCGGCACGTTCTTGTTCGGCGAGAGGTAGCCGCCCAGCTTCGCCTGGATGCCCGCGGCGTCCGGGGAGGCGAGGAACGTCGCCAGCGCCTGCGCCGCCTCCGAGTCCTCCAGGATCACGGCCGCGTCGCCGCCGGACACCACCGGCGGGCTGTCGCCGACCGCGGGGAACGGGAACACCTTCGCGTCCGTGCCGACCTCCGCCTCGGTCTCGCCGATGTTGACCTGGACGAAGTCGCCCTCGTAGACCATGCCGGCCTTGGGCTGGTCGCCGCCGGTGAAGGTCTGCGTCACGGAGGCCGGGAACTCGGTCTGCAGCGCGCCGTCCGGGCCGCCCGCCAGGTAGTCGGCCTCGCCCCAGATCTCCGCCAGCGTGGTCAGGGCGTCCTTCACGGACGGGTCGGTCCACTTGATCTCGTGCGCGGCGAGCTGGTCGTACTTCTCCGGGCCCGCCTGGGAGAGGTAGACGTTCTCGAACCAGTCGGTCAGCGTCCAGCCGTCGGCGCCGCCGACCGAGAACGGGGTGACACCGGAGTCGTAGACCGTCCGCGCCACGGCGAGCAGGTCCTTCCAGGTCTTCGGCTCGCTCGCGCCGGCGTTCTCGAAGACCTGGGCGTTGTACCAGATCAGCGACTTGTTGGCGGCCTTGTAGTAGACGCCGTACGGCTTGCCGTCGACCGAGCCGATGTCCTGCCAGCCCTGCGAGTAGTTCTTCTCGAGCTCCGCCCGCGCCTCGGCGCCCAGGGGCTTGGCCCAGCCCTTCTCCACGGCCTGCCGGACGGCGCCCGGCTGCGGCAGCAGCGCCACGTCGGGCGGGGCACCGCCCGCGATCTTGGAACCGAGGAAGTTGATGATGGGGTCCTGGGCGGGAACGAACGTCACCTTCGCGCCGGTGCGCTTCTCGAACTCCGCCAGCACCTTCTTGAAGTTGGCCTGTTCGGTGCCGGTCCACACGGCGGCGACCTCGAGGCTCTGGCCGTCCAGCTTGGGAAGGGTGACGGTGGAGGTGGTCTCCTCGGTGCCGCCGCCCGGCTCGTCCT
>NZ_LIRG01000684.1:213-1821 GCF_001419695.1 Streptomyces prasinopilosus | reverse complement strand
CCGGCCGGCCGCCGCTCCCGCGGTCCCGGCCGCCGCCCGGACCACCGGTCCGGCCGCCGGGCCGGACGGCGGGGACCGGCCGGGACGGCACGACATCGCCGTCATCGGAGTGGACGGCGTCTTCCCGAACGCCGCCGACACCGGGGAACTGTGGCGGGTCCTGCTCGACGGCGAGGACTGCCTCAGCGAAGTGCCCGCCTCCCGCTGGGACATCGACGCCTACTACGGCGCCGAGGGCAGGCCCGGCACCGTGTACCTCAGGCGGGCCGGCTTCGTCGACGGGCTGGCCGACTTCGACCCGGGGTTCTTCCGGCTGTCGCCCGCCGAGGCGGAGTGGATCGACCCGCAGCAGCGGCACCTGATCCAGTCGGTCTGGCACGCCCTCGAGGACGCCGGGCGGGCCGGGGAACCGGACCGTTCCACGGGTGTGTTCGTGGGCGCCAGCTACCAGCACTACCGCGACGTGGTCGTCGACGACGTGGTGCAGACCGCGGCCGGCCTCGGCAACCACAACGCGATCCTCGCCAACCGGGTCAGCTGGTTCCTGGACCTGCACGGTCCGAGCATGACGGTGGACACCCTCTGCTCGTCGTCGCTGGTGGCCCTGCACACGGCGGTGCGCAGCCTCCGCGACGGCGAGTGCGAGCAGGCCGTCGTCGCCGGCGTGCACCTGGGGATGTCCCCCCAGTACTTCCAGCTCGGCTCGCGCCTGCGGTCGTTCTCGCCCACCGGCAGGTCGCGCGCGTTCGACGCCGCCGCGGACGGGTTCGTACCCGGCGAGGGGGTCGTGTCGGTCGTGCTGAAACCCCTGGAGGCGGCGCTGCGCGACCGGGACCGGGTGCGCGGGGTGATCCGGGGGACCGCCGTCAACCACGGCGGGCGCACCAGCGGCCTGACGGTGCCCAACGGCGCGGCGCAGCAGGAGGTCGTCCTCGCGGCCCTGGCGGACGCGGGAGTGACACCGGAGTCGATCGGCCTCGTCGAGGCGCACGGCACGGGCACGGGACTGGGCGACCCGATCGAGGTGGAGGGACTGACCCGGGCCTGGCGCCGGTTCACGGCACGGTCGCAGTTCTGCGCGCTGGGCTCCCTGAAGAGCAACATCGGCCACCTGGAGCCGGCGGCGGGCCTCGCGGGGCTGGTGAAGGTCCTGCTGGCGCTCGAGCACGGGATCGTCCCGCCGACGGCGAACGTGACCCGGCCCAACGACCACATCCGCTTCGAGGGAACGCCGTTCCACCTGGCGGACCGGCCCCTCGCGTGGCCGCGCACGGACGGGCTGCCGCGCCGTGCGGCGGTCAGCGCCTTCGGCATGGGCGGCGTCAACGCGCACGTCGTCGTCGAGGAGGCGCCCCACCGGCCCGCCTCCGACGACCCCGGCCTGGCGCAGGACAGCCACCTGGTGCGGGTCGGCGGCGCCGACGAGGCCGCCGTGCGCGCCCTCGCCGCCGCCTACGCGGACCAGGTGGCCGCCACCCCCGACGACCGGCTGGGACACGTCGCGTTCACCGCGAACACCGGCCGGGCCGCCCAGCGCCACCGGGTCGCCGTGCACGGGTCCACGGCCCGGGAACTGGCCGACCGGCTCGGCGACGTCGCGGCCGGCCG
>NZ_LIRG01000684.1:0-130 GCF_001419695.1 Streptomyces prasinopilosus | reverse complement strand
GCTGTGGGGCGGTGCCCGGCACCTGCTGGAACAGACCCGGTACGCGCAGCCCGCCATCGTCGCCGTGGAGGTGGCCCTGGTCCGTCACCTGGAGGCGGCCGGGGTGCGCCCCGACGCCGTCGCCGGGCAC
>NZ_LIRG01000683.1 GCF_001419695.1 Streptomyces prasinopilosus | reverse complement strand
GGGACGGATCACGGGCGGGCACCCCAGCGGGTGCCCGCCCGTGATCCGTCCCCCCGGCCACTCCTGTTGCCGGACCGGCAACAGGAGTGGCGCGTCCGGGAGGCGCCGGGCGAGGGTGGCCCGATGAGCGACGACAGCACGGCAGGACCGCCCGCGCCCGGCACGCCCTTCCCCGCCGACGGATACGTCGGGGACCCCGCGGTGCGGGCGGAGTGGGACGAGCGGTACACCGACCGGCAGCAGCTGTGGAGCGGCCGGCCCAACGGCGCCCTGGTGGCCGAGGCCGCCGGGCTCGCACCCGGGCGGGTGCTCGACGTCGGCTGCGGCGAGGGCGCGGACGCCGTCTGGCTCGCGCGCCGCGGCTGGGACGTGACCGCCCTCGAGGTCTCGGGCGTGGCACTGGAACGGGCGGCCGGGCACGCGCGGGACGCCGGCCTCGCCGTGCGCTGGGTGCACGCCTCGCTGACGGAGGCGGCCCTCCCGCCGGCCTCCTTCGACCTGGTCTCCGCCCAGTACCCCGCGCTGCTGCGCACCCCGGACGCCGCGGCCGAGCGGGCGCTGCTCGCGGCCGTCGCGCCCGGCGGCGTGCTGCTGCTCGTGCACCACGCGGGGATGGACACCCACCGGGAAGACGAGAGCGGCTTCGACCCGGCCGACTACGTCTGGCCCTCGACGGTCGCCGCCCTGCTCGACGAGGACTGGGAGGTGGAGGTGGACGAACAGCGGCCCCGCGTGGCCCCCGAGGGCGGCGCGGGCGCGCACCACACCGACGACCTGGTGCTGCGCGTGCGCCGGCTGCGCTGAACCCGCTCCGACGGCCGTCGTGCGCCGGGTGCCGGACCCGGCACGGCCGCGCCGGCACCGGCGTGCGCCGGCCGTCGGGTACCGTGCCGGATGTCACGGTGCTTGTCCCCTCACTCCGTACATCGCCCGCACATCACCCGAATGTCACCCAGTGCCATGATCCGTTCGCGATCGGCAACGGTGTACTCGCGGTAGGGCCCGGGTAGGCCACGGCCGCATAACAAGCTGGACAGAAGGGGTTTCCAGGGCGGTCTACGCGCGTTAATCTGCGGCGAAGCCAGCGCCGTCCCCCCGATCTTCCGGCGCTTGTACGAAGGAGCACCACACATGCGCCGGATTTCCCGGATCACGGTCGCAGGCGCAGCGACCGCCTCCCTGGCCCTCGCGCTCTCCGCCTGCGGCGGCACCTCGACCTCCTCCGACTCGGACGGGTCCAAGTCCGACAAGGGCCTCGCCATCGCGTACGACGTCGGCGGCAGGGGCGACCAGTCCTTCAACGACGCCGCGTACGCGGGCCTGCAGCGGGCGGAGAAGGAGTTCGGCTACGAGACCGCCGACGTCGAGCCCACCGACGGCGAGACCGACGCGGACAAGGAGCAGCGCCTGGCCTCGCTGGCGAAGCAGGGCTACAACCCCGTCGTCGGCGTCGGCTACGCCTACGCCGCCGCCGTGAAGGGCGCCGCCGAGAAGTACCCGGACACCACCTTCGGCATCGTCGACGACTCCACGGTCGAGATGGACAACGTGGCGGACCTGGTCTTCGCCGAGGAGGAGGCCTCCTACCTGGCCGGCGTCGCCGCCGCCGAGACCACCAAGACCGACGTGGTGGGCTTCATCGGCGGTGTGGACATCCCGCTGATCCACAAGTTCCGGGCCGGCTTCGAGCAGGGCGTCAAGGACACCGACCCGGGCGTCAAGGTCGTCTCGCAGTTCCTGACGCAGACCGCGGAGGAGGGCGGCTTCTCCAGCCCCGACAAGGGCAAGGCCGCCGCCGAGGGCCAGATCGAGAAGAAGGCCGACGTCATCTACACGGCGGCCGGCCTGTCCGGTCAGGGCGCCATCGAGGCCGCGGCCGCCAACAAGGTCTGGGCGATCGGCGTGGACTCCGACCAGTACGCGCAGGAGGCCCTGGCGAAGTACAAGGGCTCGATCCTCACCTCCGCGACGAAGGACGTCGCCAAGTCGGTGTACAAGCTGGCTCAGTCGGTCGAGGACAAGGCCCCCCGCACCGGTATCCTCAGGGGCGACCTGTCGACGGGTGAGGTCGGCCTCGCGAACTCCAACCCCGTGTTCGCGGACAACGCGAAGCTCCAGGACGTCATCGAGACGGCCAAGAAGAAGATCGTCAGCGGCGACATCAAGGTCCAGTCGAGCTGATCCCGGAAGGGCCTTCCGTTCGAATCGTCCGGGCCCCCGGGCCCGGTACGGTCCGTGCGGAGGGCCCGTACCCGAACAGCGTGTAACCCGTGGGGTCGCGACCGCCCGGCGGGGCGCGGGGAGTAGGCTCCCCGCACCCCGTCGAGCCGGGTGTGCGACCCCGTTCGATGCCGTAGGGGCGCTACGCGCGTAGACGACCCCCGTCCCCAGGAGTGCGCCATCAACGCGTCCAGCAGCCCTCCGGCCGGAGCGGCGGTCAACGAATCGGTGACCGCCGTCGAGCTCGCCGGGATCACGAAGCGTTTCCCCGGCGTCGTGGCCAACCACGACATCCACCTCACGGTCCGCAAGGGCACCGTGCACGCCCTCGTCGGCGAGAACGGCGCCGGCAAGTCGACGCTGATGAAGATCCTCTACGGCATGCAGAAGCCGGACGAGGGCACCATCGCGATCCACGGCGAGACGGTCTCCTTCTCCTCGCCGGCCGACGCCATCGCCCGCGGCATCGGCATGGTCCACCAGCACTTCATGCTCGCCGACAACCTCACGGTCCTCGAGAACGTGGTGCTCGGCAGCGAGAAGCTGTACGGCATCGGCGCGAAGGCCCGCCGCAAGATCAAGGAGATCTCCGAGCGCTACGGCCTCGGCGTGCGCCCCGACCTGCTGGTCGAGGAACTCGGTGTCGCCGCCCGCCAGCGCGTGGAGATCCTCAAGGTCCTCTACCGCGGCGCCACCACGCTGATCCTCGACGAGCCCACCGCCGTCCTCGTCCCGCAGGAGGTCGACGCGCTCTTCGACAACCTGCGCGAGCTCAAGGCGGAGGGCCTGTCGGTCATCTTCATCTCCCACAAGCTGGGCGAGGTCCTCTCGGTCGCCGACGACATCACCGTCATCCGCCGGGGCACCACCGTGGGCACCGCCGTGCCCGCCGAGACCACCCCGCGCCGGCTCGCCGAGATGATGGTCGGCAGCGAACTGCCCACCCCGGAGACCGCCGAGTCCACGGTCACCGACCGCGCGGTCCTCACCGTCGACAAGCTGCGCCTGCTGGCACCCGGCGGCAAGGCCCTGCTCGACGACATCAGCTTCACCATCCACGCGGGCGAGGTCCTGGGCATCGCCGGCGTCGAGGGCAACGGCCAGACCGAACTGGTCGACGCGCTCATCGGGCTGCGGCACGCCGACTCCGGCGTGATCCGGCTGGCCGACGAGGAGATCACCGGCTGGGCCACCCGCAAGCGCCGCGAGGAGGGCATCGGGTACATCCCCGAGGACCGCCACCGCCACGGCCTGCTCCTGGAAGCGCCCCTGTGGGAGAACCGCATCCTCGGCCACGTCACCGAGAAGCCCAACGCCAAGGGCTTCTGGCTGGACCCGAAGGCGGCCCAGGAGGACACCCGGCGCATCGTCCGGCAGTACGACGTGCGCACCCCCGGCATCGACGTCACCGCCGCTTCCCTGTCCGGCGGCAACCAGCAGAAGCTGATCGTCGGCCGCGAGATGAGCCACCGGCCCCGCTTCCTGATCGCCTCCCACCCCACCCGCGGCGTGGACGTCGGCGCGC
>NZ_LIRG01000682.1 GCF_001419695.1 Streptomyces prasinopilosus | reverse complement strand
CTTGAGGATGCGGGCGGACTTGCCGAGCGACCGCGCCATGTCCGGAAGCTTCTTCGCGCCGAACAGCAGGATGATGACGACGAGGATGAGAATGATCTCGGGAGCTCCGAGCCTTCCGAACATTTCTTTACCTTCTCACCGAGGCTGCTGGGGTGGGGGTGCTGCCCTGTCCGACTGTTCGGACGCGTGTCCGACGATCGCGTTGTCAGCGATCGTAACTCTCAGGGGTGAACGTAGGGCAATCCCCGTGCGTACTCCCGTCCGCGGTCCGGGCCTCGTTCTCCGCACCGCGGTCAGCAGCGTACCTGCCCGGGTCGGCAACTCGACAGGGTCTGCGGCCCTCGAACCGGCCGGAATCCGGTCAGAGCGCCTCCGCGGAGCGGGCCGCGCCGGCCGCCGCCCGCTCCAGGTCCTCCGCGGCCCGGCTGATGCGCCGCGCCGAGTCCGTGACCTGTCTGCCGAGCCGCTCCGCCTCGACGAAGACCCGTACGGCGAACACCCCGAGCACCACGAGCCCCAGAAATCCCACAGCCACCGCGAACATCGCCCAGAACATGGGGTGAGCCTAGACGCTCCCCGCCCGCGCGGAACGCCCGGCGCCCGGGAAGGGGCCCACGGCCCCCACGGGGACGCCACCGGCCACCACGGGGACGCCACCGGCCGCCGGGAGGACCCCACCGGCCGTCACGGTGGCCCACCCCCCGTCACGGGGCGCTACGCCGTCGAGTGCAGCCGCAGGGTGCTGACCCCGCCGCCGGTGAGGAGTTCGACGACCCGCTCCCCCGCCGGCTTGCGGACCGCGGCCTCGCACGCGGGGCAGGTGAACGAGTAGAAGGTGGTCCGCCTGCTGGCACCTATGACCAGCCGCAGCGCGTGCGCGCCCAGCTCGAAACGCCCCCTGCAGTCGGGGCAGCCCGCCCGGAACACGACCGGCGCCACGCTTCTCATCCCGGAGAACGCGGACGCCACCGTCATGCCCCGCACTCCAGGGGTGACCGACTCGCTCACAGTCCTCGCTCCTGCCTGTCGTCCTGCCCGCCCCGGGCCGCGCACACCGTGTGCGGCCCGCTCATCCGGCCGTCCCGGCGTCGTCGTACGCCGCCAGGGCCTCGCGGGCCGCCCGCCGGGCACTGTCCGCGAGGTCGTCCGGCGCGACGATCCGGCCGTCCCGCCCGAGCCGCAGCGCCAGCCGCTTGAGCGACGCCGGGTCGGGTGTCCGCAAGGTGACGCGCAGCCCGCCGTCGGGCAGCTCGTCCGCGCTGTCGTGCGGGTAGTACTCGGCGACCCAGCGGCCGCCCGGCCCGACCTCGACCACGACCACCGGGTCCTCCGCCGCCGGCTGCACCAGCGCCTCCGAGAGGTCCCGCAGCTCGATCTCGGGCGGCGCGGACGGCTCGTCGAGGATCTTGATCTCGGCGACCCGGTCGAGCCGGAACGTGCGGCGCGCCTCGGAGCGGCGGCACCAGGCCTCCACGTAGGTGTGCCCGACGCTGACCAGGCGGATGGGGTCGATCTCGCGCTCGCTGAGCTCGTCCCGGGCGGGCGAGTAGTAGCGGATCCACAGTCTGCGGCGCTCGGCGATGGCACGGTCGACGTCCGCGAAGACACCGCCCTCGGACTCGAAGGTCACCGACAGCCGGGCACTGGCGCCCGCCGCCTCGCCGGCCGCGGTCTCCACCTTGGCGGTGGCCCGCAGCAGCGCCTGCCGGTCGCTCTCGCGCAGTCCGGGCAGGGTGGCCACGGCCCGCGCGGCGACGAGCAGGGCGGTGGCCTCGTCCGCGGCGAGGCGGAGCGGCTCGGCGGCCTCCGCCCCGAGCGCGGCCGGGTTGTGCCACCAGATGCGCTCCCCGTCGGTGTCGATGTCCAGCAGGTCGCCGCCGCGGAAACTGGTGCCGCACATGGGCAGCACGTCGAGGTCCGAGACCAGCTCGTCCTCGGTGATGCCGAAGGCGCGCGCCACGTCCTCGATCCGGGCCCCCGGGCGCTCCCTCAGGTACGTGACCAGGGAGAGCATCCTGCGGGTCTGGTCGATGGCGTTCGCCGGCCTGACCGGTTTGCCTGCCACGTTCTCGTCCGTCCCCCTCAGCCCTTGGCCACTGCGCGCAGCCGGTCCACCACGTCGGCCCGCAGCTCGGCGGGCTCCAGGACCACCACGTCCGCTCCGAACTCCACCAGCCAGGCGTCCAGGCCGTGCCCGTACGGGATCTCCAACTCTTCCCATCCCCCGCCGAGTTCCCGCACCGAGGTGGCCTTCGCCCGAAGGGGGTACCCCGCGCCGGTGCGCAGCCGGATCCGCGCGGAGCGGTCGGCGCTCTCCCCCGCCCAGCTCGCGACCGTCTCGCGGACGGTGACGACGTCCGGCACCGGGGCGGTGTACCGGGTGCCGCGCGAGCGCACCCTGCCGGTGATCCGGGACAGCCGGAAGACCCGTTCGGCGCCCCGGTCGCGGTCCCAGCCCGCCAGGTACCAGTGGCCGCGCCAGCACTCCAGCGCCCACGGCTCGACGTGGCGCGGTTCGGGCTGCGCGGCGGTGGCCTTGCGGTAGTCGAAGACGACGGGGCGGCGGTCGCGGCAGGCCAGCATCAGCGGTTCGAAGGCGGCCTCGTGCACGGGGATGCGCGGCTCGAGCGCGCTGTGGGCCCCGTAGGGGTCGACGTCCTCGGGCAGTCCCGCCGCGCGCAGTTTCTGCAGGGCGCCGCTGGCCGCGCCGGCCAGTCTGGCCTGCTGCCACACCTTGGCCGCCAGGCCCAGTGCGGCCGCCTCCTCCGCGTCGAGGGTGATGGGCGGCAGGCGGTTGCTGTCCCGCCGGGCCAGGTAGCCGACCTCTCCCTCGAGGTTCTCCACGGTCTCGATGACGAGTCCGAGTTCGCGCAGATCGTCCTTGTCGCGCTCGAACATGCGGTTGAAGGCGTCGTCCGAGGCCGCCTCGAGGTAGGCCTCGACGGACTCGCGCAGCTCGCGCTTGCTCAGTGGCCGCCGCGTGCCCAGCAGGCACAGTGCCAGGTTCATCAGCCGCTCGGCCTTGGCAATGGCCATCGACGCCCTTCGCCTCCTCATGCTGCTCGGTCCGATGACCGTACCGCCCCGTGGTGGCACGGCAAAAGCCGAGGGCCCATGCCCGGGCGGGCATGGACCCCGGATGATCGGCTCCGGTCGCGATCCGGCCCCGAGGGCACACGGGCGACCGGGCGGGCGGTCAGACCCCGAGCAGGTCGACCACGAAGATCAGCGTCTCGCCGGGCTTGATCGCCGGGGTCGGGCTCTGGTTGCCGTAGGCCAGGTGCGCGGGGATGGTCAGCTGGCGACGGCCGCCGACCTTCATGCCCTGCACGCCCTGGTCCCAGCCCTTGATGACCCGGCCGCCGCCCAGCGGGAAGCGGAAGGGGGTGCCGCGGTTCCAGCTGGCGTCGAACTCCTCGCCCGTGCTGAAGGCGACACCGACGTAGTGGACGGTGACGGTCTGGCCCGCCTGCGCCACCTCTCCGTCGCCCTCCCAGATGTCCTTGATCTCGAGGTCCGCCGGGGGCTCGCCGCCCGGGAAGTCGATCTCGGGCTTGTCGATGCTCACGTCTAACGCTCCTGCTTGTCTACGGAAAGGCGAACAGACACAGTCTTACATCACGCGCGGTCACAGCTTCGCGAGGATGTCGACCGAGAAGACCAGCGTGGAGTCCTTCTTGATGTCGCTGCCGTCCGGAGGCGTGTCGCCGTACCCCAGGTCCGGCGGGATGACGATGAGGACCCGGCTGCCGACCTTCTTGCCGGTGAGCCCCTGCGCCCAGCCCTTGACGACCTGCTGCAGCGAGAACGAGGTCAGCTGCCCCCGCCCGTACGTCGAGTCGAACTCCTTGCCGCCGTCCCACAGCACGCCCTTGTACTGCACGAGCACGCTGTTGTCGGCGCCGACCTCCTCGCCGTCGCCCTCGAGGACGTAGCGCGACACGAGCTTCTTCGGGGCGTCCGCGTCGGGTACCTCGATGGAGGGGGCCTTGCCGTCCGTGTTCGTGCCGACCTTGGGCAGGTCGACGTCGTCCTGGGCGACCTCGCGGCCCTCGGCGGAGCTCTTCGCGTTGAACGTGTCCTGCACGTCCACCACGAACACCAGGGTGTCGGTGCCCTTGATGCCCGCCTGCTCGTTGCCCTGCGTGCCGTAACCCCAGGTGGGCGGGACCGCCATCTGGACCCGGCTGCCGGCCTTCTTCCCCGTCAGCCCGTACCGCCAGCCGTCGATGATGCTGCCCTGGGCCAGCCGGATCGCCAGCGGCGCCTTGCGGTCGTAGGAATTGTCGAACACCTTCGCGGTGCTCCACACCTGGCCCAGGTAGTGGGCCACCACGAAGTCGTTCTCGGCGATGGTCTTGCCGCCGCCCGCGATGACGGTCTTCACCGCGAGGTCCTCGGACGGCTCACCGCTGCCCTTGGCCACGGTGGGCTTCTCACCGAACTTCACGCCCCCGGTGATCGCCGGCAGCGGACCGTCGACGATCTTCGGCGGGGGCGCGGCCGACGTGTCCGGCGCGGTCGGCGAGGCGCTCTCGCCGGCTTCGCTCGAATCGGACCCGCCGTCCCCGCACGCGGCGAGAGCGGCCAGTCCGGCGGGTACGGCGAGGAGAAGTGAGCGTCGGCGCACGGTGGGGGCCTCGTAATCGTCGATCTTGTCGGTGGCGTCCGCGCAACTCTACGGCGTGAGAAGGGCGCCGCACCGAGTAACGTGCGGCGCCCGTGTGGCGTTCCGCGGTGCGCGAGAACCGCGGGACGGCACTTCTCACATGCCGGCGATCAGCTTCTCCACCCGCTCGTCCACCGACCGGAACGGGTCCTTGCACAGCACCGTCCGCTGCGCCTGGTCGTTCAGCTTGAGGTGCACCCAGTCGACGGTGAAGTCCCGCCGCTGCTCCTGCGCCCGCCGGATGAAGTCACCCCGCAGCCGCGCCCGGGTGGTCTGCGGCGGAACGGACTTGCCCTCGAAGATCTTCATGTCGTTGCAGATCCGGGCGGCCTGCCCCTTCTTCTCCAGCAGGTAGTACAGACCGCGACGGCGGTGGATGTCGTGGTAGGCGAGGTCTATCTGCGCGACCCGCGGATGCGACATGGTCATGTTGTGCTTGGCCCGGTACCGCTCGATGAGCTTGTACTTCATCACCCAGTCGATCTCGGTGCCGATGCGGTCGAGGTCCTCGGCCTCGATCGCGTCCAGCGTGCGGCCCCACAGTTCGAGCACCTGCTCGATCGTGCCGGTGCGGATGCCGCGGCGCTCGCAGAAGTCCACCGCCTTCTCGTAGTACTCGCGCTGCACCTCCAGGGCGGAGGCCTCACGGCCGCTCGCCAGGCGGACCTTGCGGCGGCCCGTGATGTCGTGGCTCACCTCGCGGATCGCCCGGATCGGGTTCTCCAGCGTGAGGTCGCGCATCACCGTGCCCGCCTCGATCATGCGCAGCACCAGGTCGGTGGCGCCGACCTTCAGCAGCATGGTCGTCTCGGACATGTTCGAGTCGCCGACGATGACGTGGAGCCGGCGGTACCGCTCGGCGTCCGCGTGCGGCTCGTCCCGCGTGTTGATGATCGGCCGGGACCGGGTCGTCGCCGAGGAGACGCCCTCCCAGATGTGCTCGGCCCGCTGGCTGACGCAGTACACCGCGCCACGCGGCGTCTGCAGCACCTTTCCGGCACCGCACAGCAGCTGGCGGGTCACCAGGAACGGGATGAGGATGTCGGCGAGCCGTGAGAACTCCCCGTGGCGGGCCACCAGGTAGTTCTCGTGGCACCCGTACGAGTTGCCCGCCGAGTCGGTGTTGTTCTTGAACAGGTAGACGTCGCCCGCGATTCCCTCCTCGTGCAGGCGTCGTTCGGCGTCCACCAGGAGTCCTTCGAGAATGCGCTCCCCGGCCTTGTCGTGGGTGACCAGCTCGGTCACGTTGTCGCATTCGGGTGTGGCGTATTCCGGATGCGAACCCACGTCGAGATAAAGGCGGGCGCCGTTGCGCAGAAAGACGTTGCTGCTGCGGCCCCATGACACGACACGGCGGAAGAGGTACCGCGCCACCTCGTCAGGAGACAGGCGGCGCTGTCCCCTGAACGTGCACGTGACGCCGTACTCGTTCTCCAGTCCGAAAATGCGGCGGTCCATGACTGAACATTACGCCCGATCCCCTGAACCCAAACGGGGTTCGAGGGCACGGTTCGGATCATTTTCCGAACCGGCCGCAATCACGGCCCCGCCTGCGGGAACCACCAGTACCCTTCCGGTGCACATCAAAACCAGCAAGGCCACGCCGCCCGCGGCCGCCGGTATCGCGAAGCCTCCCCTGGCGCCGCCCGCCTCGACCACCGGTCCGGCCAGTCCCGTCCCCACCGAGGCGCCCACGGTGAACGTCGTCACCAGCCACGAGAATGCCTCGGTGACCGTCCCGGCCGGCGCGTGCCGGTCCACCAGCACGAAGGCGCACGCGATCGCCGGGGCCAGGAAGACGCCGGCGACCACCGCGAGCAGGGTCATCGCCACCGGACCGGGCATCAGCGTCAGCGGCAGGTAACACAGCGCCAGGAAGGCCACCAGCACCCGCAGTCGCCGCGCGGGCTCCCCGGCCCACTGCCGCGCCCCGTACGCCATGCCGCCGACGAGCGCGCCGAGCCCCAGGCCCGCCATCAGCCAGCCGTACACATGGGCGCCGCCGTGTTCGTCCCCGTAGGGCACCGAGGCCACCGTGATGGACCCCAGCGCGATGCCGACGAACAGGAAGGCGCCCAGCAGCGCCAGCAGCCCCGGGGAACGCAGCGCGCCCAGCCAGTGCGCCTCGCGCGGCGCCGACCGCCACGCGCGTGAGGGCGCCGAGACCACCACGGACAGCGCGCCCAGCACCCCCAGCCCGTTCAGCACCAGCAGGGCCGCCTGGGGCGACCACACCGAGACGCACACCGTCACGAGCAGCGGACCGACGGTGAACATCACCTCCTGCGCCACCGCGTCCATCGCGTACGCCCGGTGCACCTGGTCCTCACGGTGCAGCACCGAGGACCACAGGGCCCGCAGCCCGCCCTCCAGCGGCGGTGTGAACAGCCCCGCGGCGGCCACCGCCGCGTACGCCGCGGCCCGCGGCTCGATCCCCGTGAACGCGAAGGCCGCCATCGCCAGCGCCGACAGCACCGCGGCCGGCAGCTGGACCCGGGGCTGGCCCCGCAGGTCCACGAGCCGTCCCAGCACCGGCTGCCCGACCGCGTTGGCCACGCCGTACACCGCCGCCAGGGCACCGGCCAGGCTGTACGAGCCGCCCTCCGCGCGGACGAACAGCACGATCGCGATGGCCGCGGTCCCATTGGGCAGCCGGCCCACCAGGGTGCCGACCAGCAGCCGGGCCGCGTGCCGCACCCGGAGGATCTCCAGGTATCCCGTGGCCATGCAGCGCCTCCACTTCTCCGCCGGTGCCCCTCGGAACCTCGACGTTGTACGTATAACTTCGGTCTTCATACGTACCATGTCCGCTGTTCGCCAGTCCAGACGGAGTCCAGTCGAAGGAGTGGCCCCCGGTGGCCCGAGCCCAGACCCGCCCCACCAGCCGGGACGTCGCGCAGGCCGCCGGCGTCTCCCAGGCCGCCGTCTCCCTCGTCATGGGCGACAAATGGCGCGGCCGCGTCTCCGAGGCCACGGCACAGCGCGTGCGCGAGGCGGCGCACGCCCTCGGCTACCGCCCCAACCTGGCCGCCCGCAACCTGCGCCTCGGCCGCACCCGCACGGTGCTCCTGGTCGTCCCCGCCCTGACCACCGAGTTCTTCGCCGGCGTCTACACCGGGGCCGCCCGCGTCGCCGCCCAGCACGGCTTCGGCGTCGTCCTCTACCCCTCCCCCGAGGGCATCGGCCCCGCCCGCAACCCCTTCGCCTCCGGGCAGGCCGCCCTCGGGGGAGGGGTAG
>NZ_LIRG01000681.1 GCF_001419695.1 Streptomyces prasinopilosus | reverse complement strand
GGCGGAGGGACGGCGGGGACCGCGGCGCGACAGCGGTACGGGCCGGAGACCTCCGTCTCCGGCCCGTGACACGTCCGGCCCGTGGCGCCGCCCGCCGGCCACCGTCCGCCCGCGCGGGCCCCGTTCGGGCCCGCCCGTCCCGCACGCTCGCCTCAGGTCCGCCTCACGGCGCGCTGCGCTGGCCCGGCACACTCGCCCGGGCCTGGAGGTAGGCCTCGCGGCCCGGGTCGGCCGAGGACGCCGAGGCGGCCAGCGGTGGACCGCCCAGGGTGCTCGCGGCCGCCGTGCGCCGGGACTGGTGCGGTACCGGGCTGTCCGCCGGGTGCGGCGCGGCGGGCGCCTGGCCGGGGTGGCCCGGATGCCCGTGCTGGTACGCCGGCCCGGACGGGACGGTGCCCGGCAGGCCGTCGGGACCCTGGTGCCGCTCCCCCTGGGGGCGCCGCGCGCGGTACGCGGCCCGGTAGGCGGCCGGGGACGAACCCAGCTGGCGCCGGAAGTGGCCCCGCAGCGCGACCGGCGAGCGGAAGCCGCAGCGGCCCGCCACCTCGTCCACCGAGTAGTCCGACGTCTCCAGCAGGCGCTGCGCCTGCAGCACCCGCTGCGTGATCAGCCACTGCAGCGGCGCGCTGCCGGTCAGCGAGCGGAAGCGGCGGTCGAACGTACGACGGCTCATGTACGCGCGTGCCGCCAGCGTCTCCACGTCGAACTGCTCGTGGAGGTGCTCCAGCGCCCAGGCGACGACCTCGGCGAGCGGGTCGGCGCCGATCTCCTCGGGTAAAGACCTGTCCAGGTAGCGTTCCTGACCACCCGTCCGGCGCGGCGGGACGACGAGCCGGCGGGCGAGCGCCCCGGCCGCCTCGTTGCCGTGATCCGTGCGCACGATGTGCAGGCACAGGTCGATCCCGGCCGCCGTACCGGCGGAGGTCAGCACGTCGCCGTCGTCCACGAAGAGCTCCCGCGGGTCGACGTGCACCGACGGATAGCGTTTCGCCAGCGTCGGCGCGTACATCCAGTGGGTCGTCGCCGGACGGCCGTCCAGCAGGCCGGCCGCCGCGAGCACGAAGGCGCCGGTGCACAGCCCGACGATGCGGGCGCCCTCCTCGT
>NZ_LIRG01000680.1 GCF_001419695.1 Streptomyces prasinopilosus | reverse complement strand
CGGACCCGGCCCGAGGTGCGTTCCGCGGTCCCGGGGTCGGCCGCGTGGTCGGCGTTGTGGGTCTCGACGTCCTGCCAGCCGGACCAGACGCCGGTGTCCGCCGCGCGGGCGCGGACCTGGACCAGGCCGTGGAGTTCGGCGGCGGGGTCGTCCCAGACGACGCCGACGAGGGAGAAGGGCCGTACGGACCGCGGGGCGAGGCCGAACACGTCGGCGCCGGAGGCACGGTCGGGGTCGAGGGGCTGCAGGGGCAGGGACTGGGTGCTGCCGGGGGTGCCGGCCCCGGTCGCCACCGTCGCGCGGGTGACCGCCGCCGCGGTCCCGCCCGCGGCCGCGGCGGCGGCGGCGGACGGAGCGAGGGGCAGGGCGAGAGCGGCCGCACAGGTGACGCCGATGGAGGAAGCGAGAAATCTACGCATGCCCCTGATCTTTGACATACCCATACAAATCTGTCCATCGGGGAATTGACGGGTTGTCGGAGTGCGTTCCCCCGAACCGGTGCCCCGGGCACTCGGCGGGCGCGGCCGTCCCCGCGTACGCTTGCGCGGGTGAACGCCACCGACCGCACCCCCGCCGACCTGCTGGGTTCCGCGCTCGCCGCGGACCCGGGACGCCCCCTGGTGACCTTCTACGACGACGCCACGGGCGAACGCGTCGAACTGTCCGTGGCCACCTTCGCCAATTGGGTGGCCAAGACCGCGAACCTGCTGCAGGACGAACTGGCCGTCGAGCCCGGCGACCGCGTGGCCCTGCTGCTGCCCGCGCACTGGCAGACGGCCGTGTGGCTGCTGGCCTGCGCCTCGGTGGGCGTGGTCGCGGACGTGGACGGCGACCCGGCGGCGGCCGACGTCGCGGTGAGCGGGCCGGACGCGCTGGAGACCGCGCGGGCCTGCCCGGGCGCACGGATCGCCCTGGCCCTCCGGCCGCTCGGGGGACGGTTCCCGCAGCCCCCGGAGGGTTTCGCCGACTACGCCGTGGAGGTCCCGGGCCAGGGCGACCGGTTCGCACCGTACGTGCCGGTCGACCCCGAGGCCCCGGCCCTGATCGTGGCGGGCCGGGGCCTCGGGGT
>NZ_LIRG01000068.1 GCF_001419695.1 Streptomyces prasinopilosus | reverse complement strand
GGGTGCCGGGCCCGGCACCCCCGCCTCTCACCCCTCGCGCCGCGAACCGCTGGACCCGCTCCCTACCCGCGACCACGGCTCCGGCCGCCTGACCGCGGTGCCGGGGGCCACCGCCCGCTACGCCGGCGGCCCCCGGCGGACCGACGACCCCGGCGGACCGGTGCCCCGTGAGCGGACTCGTCCGCCGCCCCGGGCCGCTCCTCGTCCGCGCCCCGGGGGGCGCCGTCCGCGTCGATCACGTCCCGACCGCTCCGGGGCGGCACGTCCCGGGCTTCACGGCCCCCCGGCGGACGCGTCCCAGGAGAGGGCGGACGGGGTCGGACCCGACGCCCGGCGGGTGAGCGGGACCCGGGCGGGGGCGGGCGCACCCGTCCGATCCGCGACCGGGAGTGCACAGCGTCACAGTGCCGGAGCGCCGATGCCGATGCGGGCCGAGGGCGGTCGGCATGGCACTCTTAGACCTGCGCAGGAGAAGTCCACGGACTCGGCCCGACGAGGTTTCGACAAGGAGCAGGCAGTGCAGCGCTGGCGTGGCTTGGAGGACATCCCCCAGGACTGGGGGCGCAGCGTCGTCACCATCGGTTCCTACGACGGAGTCCACCGCGGGCACCAGCTGATCATCAGGCACGCCGTGGACCGTGCCCGGGAACTGGGCCTCCCCGCGGTCGTCGTCACCTTCGACCCGCACCCCAGCGAGGTCGTCCGCCCCGGCAGCCACCCGCCGCTGATCGCCCCGCACCACCGCCGCGCGGAACTCATGGCCGAGCTGGGCGTGGACGCGGTCCTGATCCTCCCCTTCACCACGGAGTTCTCGAAGCTGTCACCGGCCGAGTTCGTGGGCAAGGTCCTGGTCGACAAACTGCACGCCAGGGCGGTCGTCGAAGGCCCCAACTTCCGCTTCGGCCACCGGGCCGCGGGCACCGTGGACTTCCTCGCGGAGCAGGGCAAGGTCTACGACTTCGAGGTCGAGGTCGTCGACCTGTACGTGAGCGGCGAGGCCGGCGGCGGCGAGCCGTTCTCCTCCACCCTCACCCGCCGCCTGATCGCCGAGGGCGAGGTCGAGGGCGCCGCCGAGATCCTGGGCCGCCCGCACCGGGTGGAGGGCGTGGTCGTCAGCGGCGCCCGGCGCGGCCGCGAACTGGGCTTCCCCACGGCCAACGTCGAGACGCTCCCGCACACCGCGATCCCCGCCGACGGCGTCTACGCGGGCTGGCTGCACGCCCAGGGCGAGGCCATGCCGGCCGCGATCTCCGTCGGCACCAACCCCCAGTTCGACGGCACCGAGCGCACGGTCGAGGCGTACGCCATCGACCGCGTCGGCCTGGACCTCTACGGCCTGCACGTCGCCGTCGACTTCCTCGCCTACGTCCGCGGCCAGGCGAAGTTCGACTCGCTCGAGGCGCTGACGGAGCAGATGGCGGCGGACGTCAGGCGCTGCAAGGAACTGGTGGCAGCGGCCGGGAAGCCGTAGACACGCACGCGGACCCTCCCGTGCGGGGAGCCCCGGGCCCCGCGCGTGCGGGTCCGGACTTCCCGCTCAGCCCGGGCCGGGCCCGGCCCGGTCCTCGCGCGCGCGGGCCCAGTGGCAGGCCACCCGGCCGTCCGGGCCCCCGCCCCCGTCCTCGTTCCCGCCTTCGCCTTCGAGGATCTCCGGGTCCCGGGTCCGGCACGCGTCCGCGACGCCCGCCCGGTCCGCCTCCCCGCCGAGCAGGACCGGGCAGCGCGGGTGGAACCGGCAGCCCCCCGGCACCCGGGTCGGATCCGGCGGCTCACCGCTCAGGACCACCGGGCCGCCCGGCGCTTCCGGGAGCACCGACAGCAGGGCCCGCGTGTACGGGTGCCGGGGCGCGGTCAGCACCCGCTCCACCGGTCCGGTCTCCACGATCCGGCCGAGGTACATCACCGCGACCCGGTCGGCGATGTTCCAGGCCAGCCCGAGGTCGTGCGTGACCACCAGCGCGGACAGGCCCAGTTCGGCGCGGAGCCGGAGCAGCAGGGCCAGGATCTCGCCGCGCACGGAGGCGTCCAGGGAGGCCACCGGTTCGTCCGCGACGAGGAGTTCGGGCTCCAGGACCAGCGCGCCCGCGATCACCACCCGCTGGCGTTGACCGCCGGACAGCTCGTGCGGAAAGCGCGGGAGGAAGCGCTCCGGCGGCCGCAGCCCGGCCCGGGACAGGGCCCTCACGACCGCCGCCCGCTCGTCACCGCGGTGCTCGTGGATGCGCAGCCCCTCGGCCACCGCGTCGTACACCGTGTGCCGGGGGTTGAGCGAGCCGTTCGGGTCCTGGAGGACCAGCTGGACCCGCTTGCGGTACGCCTTGAGGGAGCGGCCGGAGTGGTCGAGCGGCCGCCCGTCGAAGGAGACGTGCCCCGCGGTCGGCTCGACCAGGCCCAGCAGGGCGCGGGCCAGGGTCGTCTTGCCGCAGCCCGACTCGC
>NZ_LIRG01000679.1 GCF_001419695.1 Streptomyces prasinopilosus | reverse complement strand
GGAGCTCGGCGACCGCGGCCAACATCATCAAGCTGCCGAACGTCTCGGCGTCGATCCCGCAGCTCAAGGCCGCGGTCGCCGAGCTCCAGGGCCAGGGCTACGCGCTGCCGGACTACCCGGACGACCCGAAGACCGACGAGGAGCGGGAGATCCGCGCCCGCTACGACAAGATCAAGGGTTCCGCCGTGAACCCGGTCCTGCGCGAGGGCAACTCCGACCGCCGCGCCCCCGCCTCGGTGAAGAACTACGCCAAGAACCACCCGCACCGCATGGGCGCCTGGACCGCCGAGTCCAAGACCAACGTGGCGACGATGGGCGAGAACGACTTCCGCTCCACCGAGAAGTCCGCGGTGATCGCCGAGGACGGCGCGCTGCGCATCGAGCTGGTCGGCGAGGACGGCACCACCACGGTGCTGCGCGAGTCCGTCCCCGTCCTGAAGGACGAGGTCGTCGACGCCTCCGTGATGCGGGTCGCCGCACTGCGCGAGTTCCTCACCGCTCAGGTCGCCCGCGCCAAGCAGGAGGGCGTGCTGTTCTCCGTGCACCTGAAGGCCACGATGATGAAGGTCTCCGACCCGATCGTCTTCGGCCACGTGGTGCGCGCCTTCTTCCCGAAGACGTTCGCGCGGTACGGCGAGCAGCTCGCCGCGGCCGGCCTCAGCCCGAACGACGGCCTGGGCGGCATCTACAAGGGCCTCGAGGGCCTGTCCGGGGGCGCGGAGATCAAGGCGTCCTTCGACGCCGAGCTCGCCGAGGGCCCGGCGCTGGCGATGGTCGACTCCGACAAGGGCATCACCAACCTGCACGTCCCCTCGGACGTCATCGTGGACGCCTCCATGCCGGCCATGATCCGCACCTCCGGCCACATGTGGGGCCCCGACGGCCAGGAGGCCGACACCCTGGCCGTCCTGCCGGACTCCAGCTACTCCGGCGTCTACCAGGCCGTGATCGAGGACTGCCGCGCCAACGGCGCCTTCGACCCGTCCACGATGGGCTCGGTCCCGAACGTGGGCCTGATGGCGCAGAAGGCCGAGGAGTACGGCAGCCACGACAAGACCTTCGAGATCCCGGTCACCGGCACCGTCCGCCTGGTCGACCAGGCCGGCGACACCGTCCTGGAGCAGGCCGTCTCCGCCGGTGACATCTTCCGCGCCTGCCAGACCAAGGACGCGCCGATCCGCGACTGGGTCAAGCTCGCCGTCACCCGCGCCCGCGCCACCGGCGCCCCGGCCGTGTTCTGGCTGGACGAGACCCGCGCCCACGACGCCAACCTGATCGCCAAGGTCGAGCGGTACCTGGCCGAGCACGACACCGAGGGCCTGGACATCCGCGTCCTGAACCCGGTCGAGGCCACCAAGCTGTCGGTGGAGCGCATCCGCCGCGGCGAGGACACCATCTCGGTCACCGGCAACGTGCTGCGCGACTACCTGACCGACCTGTTCCCGATCCTGGAGCTGGGCACCAGCGCCAAGATGCTGTCGGTGGTCCCGCTGATGGCGGGCGGCGGCCTGTTCGAGACGGGTGCGGGCGGTTCCGCGCCCAAGCACGTGCAGCAGCTGGTCAAGGAGAACTACCTGCGCTGGGACTCCCTGGGCGAGTTCTTCGCCCTGGTGCCCTCCCTGGAGCAGTTCGCCCAGACCACGGGCAACACCCGCGCCAAGGTCCTCGCCGACGCGCTCGACCGCGCCACGGCGACCTTCCTCAACGAGGACAAGTCCCCGAGCCGTCGCCTCGGCGGCATCGACAACCGCGGCAGCCACTTCTACCTGTCCCTGTACTGGGCGCAGGAGCTGGCCGGGCAGACCGACGACGCGGACCTGGCGAAGGCCTTCGCCCCGCTCGCCGAGACGCTCGCCGCGAACGAGCAGAAGATCGTCGACGAGCTGATCGCCGTCCAGGGCGAGCCGGCCGAGATCGGCGGCTACTACCAGCCCGACCCGGCCAAGGCGGCCGCGGTCATGCGTCCGTCCGCCACGTGGAACGAGGCGCTGGCCTCCCTCGGCTGACCCGCTCCGGGCACCCCGGACGACATCCCACCGACTCCGCCCCGACCGGCACCGCGCCCGGCCGGGGCGGAGCCGTGTCCGTGGCCGGCCGGGCGGCCCGGCCGGCGGGCCGCCCGGCCGGCGGGCCGCCCGGCGGGCGCGGGCCGTTCATGAACACCGCGTGAAGAGATCGACCACCTACTGAGACGCCGTCTCATTCAGCGCCCATCCGGCCGTAGGCTGGCACCGGTGACACGCTGCAACCGACCGCACACGTGTCACCGCCACGGCGTGTCGCGCGAGCGACCGACACCCACGTCGGCACGTGGTCCCCTCCGACGCCCTGATCCCCGGGGCCGTCCGGCACGCCCCGCACCCACAGCCAGGTCCGCGGATCCGCACGCCACCCGTCGTCCGCGCCCGCACCGCGCACGAGGAGCACCTCATGAGCCAGCCCAACGAACCCGCCACCGCCGCCGGCACGCCCGAGGGGGCGTCCACCGGCCCCGACACGTCGGCCTGGTCGTTCGAGACCAAGCAGGTCCATGCCGGTGCCGAACCCGATCCCACGACCGGGGCCCGGGCCACGCCGATCTACCAGACGACCTCGTTCGTGTTCCGGGACACCCAGCACGCCGCCGACGTCTTCTCGCTGGCGGAGCCGGGGAACATCTACACCCGCATCCACAACCCCACCCAGGACGTCCTCGAGCAGCGCGTCGCCGCCCTGGAGGGCGGAGCGGCGGCGGTGGCCCTGTCCTCGGGGCAGGCCGCGCAGACGCTGGCCCTCCTGACGCTGGCCGGGGCCGGTGACCACATCGTCTCGGCCACCTCGCTGTACGGCGGGACGTACAACCTCTTCCGGCACACCCTGCCGAAGTTCGGCATCGAGGTGTCCTTCGTCGACGATCCCGACGACGCCGAGGCCTGGCGCGCGGCCATCCGGCCCGACACCAAGGCGCTCTACGCCGAGACCCTGGGCAACCCGCGGAACAACGTGCTCGACGTGCGGGCGGTCGCGGACGTTGCCCACGAGGCGGGCGTGCCGCTGGTCGTGGACAACACGATCGCCACGCCCTACCTGCTGCGTCCGCTCGAGCACGGGGCGGACATCGTGGTGCACTCGGCGACGAAGTTCCTCGGCGGGCACGGCACCACGATCGGCGGCGTGGTCGTGGACGGCGGCACCTTCGACTTCGGCGCACACGCCGAGCGCTTCCCGGACTTCACCGAGCCCGACCCCAGCTACCACGGCCTGCGGTACTGGCCGGCGCTCGGCCCCGGCGCGTTCGCGGTCAAGCTGCGCGTCCAGTTGCTGCGCGACCTCGGACCGGCGATCGCCCCGCACTCCGCGTTCCTGCTGCTGCAGGGCGTGGAGACGCTGAGCCTGCGCATGGAGCGGCAGACGGCCAACGCGCTGGCGCTGGCGGAGTGGCTGGAGCAGCGCGACGAGGTCGCGGTGGTGCACCACCCGGGTCTGCCGTCCAACCGCTGGTACGAGGCGGGGCGGAAGTACCTCCCCCGCGGTGCCGGCGCGGTGTTCGCCTTCGAGCTGGAGGGCGGCGTCGAGGCGGGCAAGCGGTTCGTGGACGGTGTGGAACTGTTCAGCCACCTCGCCAACATCGGTGACGTGCGCAGCCTGATCATCCACCCCGCGTCCACCACCCACAGCCAGCTGAACGAGGAGCAGCTCGTGGCGACCGGAACCGCGCCGGGTCTGGTGCGGCTGTCGGTCGGCATCGAGAACCTCGCCGACCTCAGGGCCGACCTGGAGTCCGGTTTCCGCGCGGCCAAGGGCGCCCTCTGAACCCCTTCACGGCCTCCGGAACACCGGTCCCCCTCCCGCCGGTCACCGGGGCCTGGCAGGAGGGGGACCCGCCCGGGCGGCGCCGCTGGCACGCCCTCGGCGCGCCGCTGCCGCTGGAGGCGGGCGGTGAACTCCCCGGCGTGGAAATGGCGTTCGAGACCTGGGGGCGGCTGGCGCCGGACGGGTCCAACGCCGTGCTGGTGCTGCACGCGCTCACCGGTGACAGTCACGCGGCCGGACCCGCCGGCCCCGGCCATCCCACGGCGGGCTGGTGGGACGGGCTGATCGGGCCCGGACTGGCCCTCGACACCGACCGCTGGTTCGTCGTCGCCCCGAACGTGCTGGGCGGCTGCCAGGGCAGCACGGGACCGGCCTCGCCGCGCCCCGGCGGGCGGCGCCGGTGGGGCAGTGCCTTCCCGTACCTGACCCAGCGGGACCAGGTCGCCGCCGAGGCCCGGCTGGCGGACGCGCTCGGCGTCGGGACGTGGGCCCTGGTCGTCGGCGGTTCGATGGGCGGGATGCGTGCCGTGGAGTGGGCGGTGACGCATCCCGGGCGCACGGGGGCGGTGCTGCTGCTCGCCACCGCGGCCGCCGCCAGCGGCGAGCAGATCGCCTGGTCCACCCTCCAGCTGCACGCCGTTCGCAGTGACCCGCACTGGCACGGCGGCGACTACCACGACACCGGCCGGGGGCCGCACGCCGGGCTGGGGATCGCCCGGCGCATCGCCCACGTCACCTACCGGAGCGAGCCGGAGCTGTCGGCCCGGTTCGGCCGGGAGCCGCAGGGTGCGGAGGATCCGTGGCGCGGCGGCCGGTACCGGGTCGAGTCGTACCTCGACCATCACGCGGCCAAGCTCGTCCGGAGGTTCGACGCGGGCAGCTACGTGGTGCTGACGGAGGCGATGAACGGCCACGACGTGGGACGCGGCAGGGGCGGCGTCCGGGCGGCCCTGCGCCGGGTGACCGCGCCCGCGCTGGTGGCCGGGGTCGACTCGGACCGCCTGTATCCGCTGTCCCAGCAGGCCGAACTGGCCGCGCACCTCCCCGGTGCCGACCGGCTCAGAGTGGTGGAGTCGCCCTACGGGCACGACGGTTTCCTCCTCGAGACGGAACAGGTCGGCGCGCTGGTCCGCGAGTTGCTGGGGTAGCCGGCACGGCGGCCTTGCGTCCCGACGCGTTGTCGGTGGTGTGTGGCACCTTGATCACGCCGTGCCCCACCGACGAACCCTCCGGAGCAGCCCGATGACCGACACCCCGCAGTCCTACGCCCTCCTCCCCGGGGCCGGGGACTCCCCCGTGATCCTCCACGTGCCGCACTCCTCACGGGAGATACCGGCCGGGGTGCGGTCCGGGATCGTGCTGGGCGACGCGGAGCTGGAGCGGGAGCTGGACCACATCACCGACGCGCACACCGCCGCGATCGCCGGGGCCGCCGCCGAGGCGGCCGGAACCACTCCGTGGCGGTTCGTGAACGGGCTGTCCCGGCTGGTGGTCGACCCCGAGCGGTTCCCGGACGAGCGGGAGGAGATGCTGGCGTCCGGGATGGGCGCGGTCTACACCCGCACCACGCACGAGGAGGCGCTGCGGCCCGACGGGTTCGACCACGGGCCGCTGATCGAGCGGTACTTCCGTCCGTACGCGCGGGCCATGACCGAGGCGGTGGCGGACCGTCTGGCGGCCACCGGGCGGGCCGTGATCATCGACGTCCACTCCTACCCCACCGCGCCCCTGCCCTACGAACTCCACGGCACGGGCCCGCGCCCGCCGGTCTGCCTGGGCACCGACGCCTTCCACACGCCGCCCGGCCTGCTCGAGGCGGCCCGCGAGGCGTTCGCCCCCTGCGGGGAGACGGGACTGGACAGTCCGTTCGCCGGGACGTACGTGCCGCTGGAGTTCTACGGGAAGCGGGCGGAGGTGACGGCGCTGATGGTGGAGATCCGCAGGGACACGTACATGACCGAGCCGGGCGGTCCCGCGGGGCCGGGCCTGCGGGACCTCGCCTCGGCTCTGCGGGTCCTGGTGGAGGCCGTGTCGCGCTGACCGGGCGTCCTTCCCGCCGCCCGGGCGCGGCACGAGGCGCCGCGCCCGGGCCGGGGCACGGGTCAGGTCCGCAGCCACTCCGTCTCGATCACGTCCCCGCCGGTCCGCAGGCGCAGGGCGAACGGGCCGGACGGCGGGGCGGCACCGGTGAAGCGGCCCAGGTCGTCGGCGGTGAGGGAGGAGCCCGGCCGGGGCCCGCCCAGCACCTCGATCCGGGCCGGCCGGGGCGGCAGCAGCTGCCCCATGAGGCCGTGCGCGCTCACCTCGACGTCCACGGTCACCTCGCCCGCGCTGAAGGTGAGCATCCGCGGCGGGTCCTCGGCTCCTCTGACCGGGAGGGCGTCGACCAGCGAGTCGAAGGTCAGCTCGGCCACCACGGCGTCCAGGCGGTGCAGGGCGTAGGCGTCCACGGCGGCCTGCAGCAGCACCGGCGGCAGCGGGTCCAGGACGGCGGCGGCCTGCCGGAGTTCCTCCTCCAGCAGGTCGGCCTCGATCTCGGCGCCGATGCCGGCCGGCTCCGCCGTCCCGGCGGGCCGGCCGGACCCGCCGTCGTCGGGGCCGCCGTCCCGGCCGTCGCGCACACCGTCCGCGCCGTCCGTACCGTTCACATCGCCCCCCGTGCCTCGAGCCGGGCCCGCAGCCGGCGCAGACAGCGCTGGCGCAGGGGCCCGATACTGCCCACCGCGATACCGAGCGCGGCGGACACCTCCTGGTAGCTCGGCGGCGGCGAGGCGATCAGCACGCGCAGCAACTGCCTGCACCGGTCGCCGAGTTCCTCGAACTCCTGCCACATCCGCCGTACCCGCTCGCTCTGGGCGGCGGCTTCCTCCGCCTCCAGCAGCGACTGCTCCGGTGTGCCGTCCTCGCTGACCCGGTCCAGGAGCCGCGGGTCGTCCGTCAGGGTCAGCCGGCGCGCGTTCCTGAGCACCTTCAGGCACTCGTGCCGCGCCGTGCTGGCCAGCCAGGCGCCCGTCTTCTCCGGTTCGCGGATCCGCCCCAGGTTCTGGGCGAAGCGGAACCACACCGTCTGGTAGACCTCGTGCGCGTCGGCGTCGGAGAGGCGGTGGGCGCGCACCACGGACCACACCAGGGGGCCCAGCCCCTCCACGATCGCCTTCCAGGCCGCCGCGTCGCCGCCGGCGGCGGACCGGACCAACGCGCCGACATCAGTACGCTCCACGGTCCCACCCCTCGTGTACGGCACGTCATCGTACGCCGCGGAGGGAACGGTTCCGGACCTCATGTCCGGGGGGAGGGGAGCGCGACCGGCACGGGACGCCAGGTGGCCGGGACGAGCGCCGGCACCTTGGCCCCGCGTACCTCGGCGACCTCGCTGTTCGCGTCCATCAACTGCCGCCGGGCGGCGCGCGGGTCGGTCTCGGCCCGCGCGCTCATGTGGGCGGCGATCATGCCGGCGGCGACGGGCGTGGCGAACGAGGTGCCGCTCCACTGGGCGAGGCCCTCGAACATCACCTGGTCCGGCTTGCCGGAGCCACCCTCCTCGCTCAGGGCGCCGGTGTGCCGGGGGTGCCGGCAGGTGCAGGCGTAGCCGAAGCCGTAACGGCAGTCGTCGTAGGTGGAGTGCTGGTACACGTACGGTACGGGGGTGTCGAAGCCGGTGAGGGCGCTGATGAGGCGCTCGCCGGGGGCGTAGGCCTTCACCCAGGCGCCGTGGTTGCTGAAGCAGGCGCCGGACTCGCCGTCGCCGCGCAGGGCGCCGACCGACAGGACGGCGTCCTCGAAGCCGGGGAGGTCGGCGTAGGCGGCGGGCCAGAACGGGGTGGCGCTGGAGTTGTTGCCGGCGCAGGCGACCAGCAGGGTGCGCTGCCGCCGGAGTTCCCGCATGAAGGCGTCGACGCCGAGCAGTCCGTCGGTGCGGCCGTTGGAGGTGCCGGCGGAGAGGCTGAGGATGTCGGGCCAGCCGTCCCGGTCGACGGTTTCGAACAGCTTCTCGCCGAACTCTGACTCCAGGATGGCGCCGGCGTCGTTCAGGGTGCCGCGGACGGTGATGTCGGTGTCGGGGGCGACG
>NZ_LIRG01000678.1:332-1701 GCF_001419695.1 Streptomyces prasinopilosus | reverse complement strand
GGCGAAGTCCAGCACCACCTCGCCGCCGTACAGCACGGCCGCGGCGTTGCGCGGCGCGCCGGCGGGCCGGCCGTACTTCGGCCGGTCGGCGGCGCTGCGGTCGAGGTAGCCGACGAGCACGGGCAGTTCCCCGAGGCCCTCCTCGGCGAGCCGCGCGGCGAGGGAGCGCAGGGCCTCGCGGGAGGCCCGCACGAAGGACGACCTCAGCGCGAGGTCCTCGACGGGATACCCGGTCAGCGCCATCTCCGGGAACGCCACGAGGTGGGCTCCCTGCCCGGCGCACTGCCGGGTCCGGCGGACGATCGTGTCGGCGTTGCCGGCGAGGTCGCCGACCCGTGAGTCGATCTGATTCAGAGCGAGACGAAGTTGAGGCACGCGGCCAGTGTAATCGTCAGTTCGACATTATGGGGTGGGCGGGCCCCGCTGGACCCCGGACCACCCCGTCCCGGAAATTTGAACGCGGGATGCGCATTACCTACGCTGCCCGGTATGAGGCTGCTGCGCTCCACCGACCTGGCCCTGCGGGTCCTGATGCGCCTGGCCGTGGCCGAGGAGGGGACCAGCCCGACGACGCGTGACGTCGCGGGGGCCATGGGAGTGCCCTACACCCACGCCGCGAAGGTCGTCGCCGACCTCCAGCACAGGGAGCTGCTCACGGCCCGGCGCGGCCGCGGCGGCGGCCTCACCCTCACGGAACGGGGCCGCACGGCCTCGGTGGGCGCCCTGGTGCGCGCCTTCGAGGGCGAGGGCGACGTCGTCGACTGCGACGGGGTGTCCGCGTCCGGAGCGGGCACGCCCTGCCCGCTCCGCTCCGCCTGCCGGCTGCGCGGCGCGCTGCGACGGGCCCGGGAGGCGTTCTTCGCCTCCCTGGACCCGCTCACCGTGGCGGACCTCGCCGGGGGCCCGACGGGCCCGCTGCTGCTGGAGATCTCCCGCGGACCGCGGCCGTAGCGCGGACCGCCGCCGTGGCGCACGCCGTGGTCGCGGCCCGCACCACGGTCCCGGTGCACGCCGTGGCCACGGTCCTGGTGCACGCCGCGGCCGTGCGGGGGCGCTCCGCCGTCCGGTCCGCTCAGCCCCGCTCGGCCAGCCAGAGGTCCGGGCCGAACACCTCGTAGTGGATGTCGGCCGGCGCGACGCCCCTGCCGATCAGCTGCTCCCGCACCCTGCGCATGAACGGCAGCGGTCCGCACAGGTACGCGCGCGTTCCCGCCGCGACCGGCACCCCGGTGAGGTCGACGTGGCCGGTGGCCGTGCCGATCGGGGCGTCCTGCTCGTAGAAGAGGTGCACCGACGCGTCCGGCAGCTTCGCCGCGTACGCCTCGTGGTCCACGCGCAGGGCGTGGTCGGCGGGGGAGCGGTCGCCGTG
>NZ_LIRG01000678.1:0-275 GCF_001419695.1 Streptomyces prasinopilosus | reverse complement strand
GGGGCCGGGCGCGCCGGTGAGGCTGTACTGGCGGATCTGCCGGGCGCCGTCGTCCAGGACGACGCGGACGGAGACGTACTGGCCGGGACGGAAGTCCCGCACCGGCCCCGACGAGCGGCGGTTCAGCGTCAAGCGCGTGCACGACGGCAGAACGCCCGGGGGCGAGGTCTCCGGCCACCTGCACGCGCGTGTGCGGGCCGGCGACGTCCTGGAACTGTCCGAGGCCTACGGCGACCTCGTCCTCGACACCGAGCCCGCCGCACCCCTGCTGCTCG
>NZ_LIRG01000677.1 GCF_001419695.1 Streptomyces prasinopilosus | reverse complement strand
GCACACCGCTGGAGAAGGCGGTCAACGCGGGCTCCGTCGACGACCTGGACCTGCTCACGTTCTACGAGGACCTGGCCCGCAAACGCGCCTGACCCCGCCCTCCCCCGCCCAGGACACCACTGTCAGTCCCCGCGACTACTCTGCGTGAGCATTGATCGACCGTGCAGGGGGAGACATGACGTACACCGACCACCGAACCATGCGACGCGCCCTGAACCGCGAGATCGTAGGCACCCTCGGGCTGCTGACCGACGAGCACGACTTCCGCGCCATGCGGCGCTACCGGAGCTTCGTCTTCGACGACCACGGCACCTACCTCGCACACGTGGAGGCCGTCCTCAGGACACGCGCCCTGCAGGGCGGCCGCACCACGCTGGCCCTCTTCGACCCCGAGGAGTACGCGGAGTTCTGCGCGCAACGCGGCCTCGATCCGGACAGCCGCGCCGGCCGCACCCGCTTCACGGCGGAACTCGCGACCACCGGAGCCACCGTCCCCTACGAGGGGCAGCCCCTGACCGACCTCCTGCCCGTCCTCGTCGACGAGGGCGTCCGCCACGCGACCTGGGAGTACGCGACCGTGCTCCTCGCCCGCCTCGGCGCCTGCCCCTCGTGCGGCGAGGACCTGGGCCGCGAGGCCTTCGCCCGCGCCTCCCGGCTGCTCGCCCGCATCCTCGACACGGCGGGCCCCGGCAGCCTGCACCTCGTCTGCAGCGTCTCCGGCCCTCCCGAGACCCTGGTCGCCGTCCTCCACGCCACCGACGACGGCGGACGCCGGGAACTGGACGACACCGAGGTCCTCGAGTTCACCACGGTGCTGGCCGCCGGCCTGGCCACCGGCAAGCCGGGCGGCCTCGTCGTGCGGATCACCGTGCCGGGCGCCCCCGACCGCGTCCACGGCTGGCGGTTGCGCGCCCGTGGCCCCGAGCCCCTCACCGCGGGGGAGGTCTTCGACGCCTACTGCACCGACGTCGAATCGGGAGACCCCATCCCGCCCGAGCCGAACGTCGACTACTGCGAGCCGCCCGAGCTGGGGGAGGACCCGGGTCCCATCCACCGTCACTGAACCCGGACCCCGAACGAGTGGGAGAGGAAGGAGACGCGGAACGGAGACGGGAACGGGAGCGGCAGCAGAGAAGGGGCGCCCCTCGAGCGGAGCGCCCCTTCGGGAACAGCGGCGGAGGCCGTCAGCCCGCCTGCCGTGTCCTGTGCCTGTCCCGCTACTCGCCCGACAGCACCGCCTGCGCGGCCCTGCGGGCCTCCTCGGCACTGTCCGTCGCACGGGCCGCGGCCGCGGCCCGCTCGCACTGGGCCAGGGTGAACTTCGCCAGCGCCGCCCGCACGTAGGGGATGGACGCCGCACCCATGGAGAGGGAGGTGACCCCCAGACCGGTCAGCACCGAGGCGAGCAACGGGTCGGACGCGGCCTCACCGCAGACGCCACAGCTCTTGCCCTCGGCCTTCGCGGCCTCCGCCGACAGCGCCACCAGGTCGAGCAGCGCGGGCTGCCACGGATCCTGCAGCCGGGACACCGCCCCCACCTGACGGTCCGCGGCGAACGTGTACTGCGCGAGGTCGTTCGTCCCCAGCGACAGGAACTCCACCTCCTGCAGGATCGACCGGGCCCGCAGCGCGGCCGAGGGGATCTCGACCATCGCACCGAACTTCGCGTGCAGACCCGCCTCACGGCACGCGTCGGCGAAGGCCTTGGCATCGGCCCGGTCCGCCACCATCGGGGCCATCACCTCAAGGTGGACGGACAGCCCTTCCGAGGCCTTGACCAGCGCCGCCAGCTGGGTACGCAGTACCTCGGGGTGGTCGAGCAGGGACCGGAGACCGCGTACGCCCAGCGCCGGGTTCGGCTCGTCCGCCGGGGTGAGGAAGTCCAGCGGCTTGTCCGCGCCCGCGTCCAGCACCCGCACGACCACCCGGCCCTCGGGGAACGCCTCGAGCACCTGGCGGTAGGCCGCGACCTGCTTCTCCTCGGAGGGGGCGTTCTCGCTGTCGTCCAGGAAGAGGAACTCGGTGCGGAAGAGACCGACACCCTCCGCGCCCGCCTCGACGGCGGCGGGCACATCCGCCGGGCCGCCGATGTTCGCCAGCAACGGCACCGTGTGGCCGTCGGCGGTCACACCGGGCCCGGTCGACGCGCTCAGCGCCGCCCGGCGCGCGGCCGCCGCGGCCTCGAGCTGCCCCTTCTTCTCCTCGCTCGGGTTCACGAAGATCTCACCGGTGCTGCCGTCGACGGCGATCAGCGTCCCTTCGGCGAGTTCACCGGCGCCGGGGAGGGCCACCACGGCCGGCACACCGAGCGCCCGGGCCAGGATCGCGCTGTG
The DNA here is from genome assembly GCF_001419695.1 of Streptomyces prasinopilosus. Lineage (GTDB taxonomy): Bacteria > Actinomycetota > Actinomycetes > Streptomycetales > Streptomycetaceae > Streptomyces > Streptomyces prasinopilosus. The sequence goes on along the minus strand of NZ_LIRG01000677.1, from coordinate 1,550 downwards.
ACTGGTGGGGCCCCCTTCCTCGGTCACGAAACCGAGCACCAGGGCCGGGTCCAGCAGTGCCGTGTCCGCGGGTGCGAGATCACGGGCCACGAGGACGTAGGGCTCGTCGCTGTCCGGGACACCCGGCATCGGAACCCCGAGCAACCGGGCGACGATGCGGTTCCGCACGTCGTCGAGGTCGGCCACGCGGCCCGCCAGGTACTCACCGGCGGCGGCCAGCAGCTCACGGTACGCGGCGAACGCGTCGTACACCGCACGCTCGGCGGTGCTGTTCCCGGCGATGCGACGTTCCACGTCCGCCATCAGCTCGGGGTCCTGGGCCATCATGGCCTGGGCCTCGAGCACCGCCTGGGCCTCGCCGCCCGCCAGATTGCCGCGCGCCGTCAGGTCGGCCGCCACCGCTTCCACGGCCTTGCGGGCGCGCCCCTTCTCACGCTCCGCCTCCTCGGCCGCGATCTCCCTGGCCGGCGGTTCCAGGACCGCCGTCCCCATGTGCCGAACCTCGCCGATCGCCACACCATGGCTCACACCGACGCCTCGCAGCGTTGTCTCCATCTCACCTGTCTCCGGTAGTGCGGCGGGGTCCGCCGCCGTGTGGGTTGCCCTGCTCGCCGCCGGACGACGGCACCGGCGTCACTTCCAGAGGAAGAGGGAATCGCCGGCCTTGACCTCGCCGTCGTCGCGCAGTTCGGAGAGTGCCTCCGCCGTGGCGTCCAGGGCCACGACCGGGCACACCGGGGACTTGCCGGAGGCTTCCACCGCGGCGGGGTCCCAGCGCACGACACCCTGACCGCGGGTCACGGTGTCGCCCTTGCCGACGAGCAGTTCGAAGCCGTCGCCATTGAGCTGCACGGTGTCGATGCCGAGATGGGTGAGCACGCCGTGGCCGCTCTCGTCGACCACGACGAACGCGTGCGGGTGCAGGGAGACGACGACACCGTCGACGGGAGAGACGGCCGTGGCGGGCTCCCGCACGGGATCGATCGCCACACCCGGGCCGACCATGGCCCCGGAGAAGACGGGATCGGGCACGGAGTCGAGTCCGATCGCCCGTCCTGCGAGCGGGGATGTCACGGTGGTCATGGGAAGCCTCCCAGGGGCGGAGATCGGTAAGGACCCGTCACGGTCGGTCTCGGACGGCGCACTGTGATGCAGCGTATGTCATAGGTAGTACCGGTTCCGTACGAGAGGACCGGTTGGAGGTCTAGACCACTTCTTCCTATTGATTTGCACCCGCTCCGCAGCTCCCTGTACAGTCGGGGACCTGCCTGGGGCCGGTCGGTGCGATCGCGCATCGATGCCTCGCAGCGAATCCAACGTGTCAGATCCTATCCCGGGTCAACTCCTGCGTACTCGCGGGACGGTGGTCAGGGGACAGGGAAAACGCTGATAGTGTTGGAAACACGAAGGGAAGCGCCCGGAGGAAAGCCCGCGAGGGCCGGTACGAAGGAAGCGTCCGTTCCTTGAGAACTCAACAGCGTGCCAAAAATCAACGCCAGATATGTTGATACCCCGACGAGAAGGACCGTCCGGTCCGGATCGTTGAGGTT
>NZ_LIRG01000676.1 GCF_001419695.1 Streptomyces prasinopilosus | reverse complement strand
CCGCCTCCGCCGCGCCGGCCTCCGCCGCCCTGCTGCAGGCCATGCAGCGGGACTTCGGCCTCTCCCCCGCCGAGGCCGAGGAACGGCTCGCCGCCGAACGGCGGGCCACCGCGCTCGAACCCGAGGCCCGCGAGGCCGCCGGACCGGCGTACGGCGGCGCCTGGTTCGACGCGGAGAGCGAGAGGCTGACCGTCGCCGTCACCCCGGACGCCGACGCCGCCACCGTCCGCGGCCTCCGGTCCTCCGGCGCGGCCGTCCGCACCGTCGAGCACAGCGCCCGCCGGCTCGACGCGACCGTGTCCCGGCTGGACCGTCTCGACGCGCCCCCGGGCGTGAGCAGTTGGTCCGTCGACCCGGCCGCCAACACGGTGGTCGTGAACGTGGTCGAGGGCGAACGGGGCGACAACGATGTCCGCCGGTTCCTCTCCGAGGCCCGCGAGGCGGGTCCCGTCACCGTACGGACCGTGCGGGCGGCCGCCGAGACCTTCGCCGCCGGAACGGTGGGCGGTGACCCCTACTACACGGGCAACGTCCGCTGCTCCATCGGCTTCTCGGTGCACGGCGGCTTCGTGACCGCCGGGCACTGCGGCGGCGTGGGCGGCCAGGTGCGGGGCTGGGACGGCTCCTACATCGGCAACTTCCAGGGCTCCTCGTTCCCGGGCAACGACTACGCGTGGGTCAACGTGGGCAGCGGCTGGTGGACGGTTCCGGTCGTGCTCGGCTGGGGAACGGTCTCCGACCAGCTGGTGCGCGGCTCCAACGAGGCCCCGGTCGGCGCCTCGATCTGCCGCTCGGGTTCCACGACCCGCTGGCACTGCGGCAGGGTCCTGGCCAAGAACGAGACCGTCAACTACAGCCAGGGCGCGGTGCACCAGATGACGAAGACGAGCGTCTGCGCCGAAGGCGGCGACTCGGGCGGTTCGTTCATCAGCGGCGACCAGGCCCAGGGCGTCACCTCCGGCGGCTGGGGCAACTGCTCCTCCGGGGGCGAGACCTGGTTCCAGCCGATCAACGAGATCCTGGGCCGCTACGGGCTGACCCTGCACACGGCGTGACCCGGACCACCCGTCCGAACGGCCTGAGCGACCCTCAGGGCCCGTAGCGGCAACGACGCAAGCCCCGTCCCCGAGCAGTCGCTCGGGGACGGGGCTTGCGGTTGGAGCGCTGGGCAGGCCTTGCACCTGCATCTCCCCGCAGGAAGCGGG
>NZ_LIRG01000675.1 GCF_001419695.1 Streptomyces prasinopilosus | reverse complement strand
CCGACCCACCGACCGGCCGGCGCGTGGCCGTCCCACCCGCACCGCCATCCGCCGCCCCCATCACGAGGAGCCGCCTGATGTCCGACTTCGTACCCGGGCTCGAAGGAGTCGTCGCGTTCGAGACGGAGATCGCCGAACCGGACAAGGAGGGCGGCGCCCTCCGGTACCGGGGCGTCGACATCGAGAATCTGGTCGGGCACGTCTCCTTCGGGAACGTCTGGGGCCTGCTCGTCGACGGCGCCTTCAACCCCGGCCTGCCGCCCGCCGAGCCGTTCCCGATCCCCGTCCACTCCGGTGACGTCCGCGTCGACGTCCAGTCCGCGCTCGCCATGCTGGCACCCGTCTGGGGCCTGAAACCGCTCCTCGACATCGATGCCGAGCAGGCCCGCGACGACCTCGCGCGCGCCGCCGTCATGGCCCTCTCCTACGTCGCCCAGTCCGCGCGCGGCCAGGGCCTGCCCATGGTCCCGCAGAGCGAGATCGACAAGGCGCGTTCCGTCGTCGAACGCTTCATGATCCGCTGGCGCGGCGAACCCGACCCCAAGCACGTCGCCGCCGTCGACGCGTACTGGACCTCCGCCGCCGAGCACGGCATGAACGCCTCCACCTTCACCGCCCGCGTCATCGCCTCCACCGGCGCGGACGTGGCCGCGGCCCTCTCGGGCGCCGTCGGCGCCATGTCGGGGCCCCTGCACGGCGGCGCGCCCTCGCGCGTCCTCGGCATGATCGAGGAGATCGAGCGCACCGGGGACGCCGAGGCGTACGTGAAGCGGGTGCTGGACCAGGGCGAGCGCCTGATGGGCTTCGGCCACCGCGTCTACCGCGCCGAGGACCCCCGCGCCCGCGTGCTGCGCCGCACCGCGCGCGAGCTCGGCGCCCCGCGCTTCGAGGTCGCCGAGGCGCTGGAGAAGGCCGCCCTGGCCGAACTCCACGCCCGCCGCCCCGACCGCGTCCTGGCCACCAACGTCGAGTTCTGGGCCGCCATCGTCCTGGACTTCGCCGAGGTGCCGGCCCACATGTTCACCTCGATGTTCACCTGTGCCCGCACCGCGGGCTGGTCGGCGCACATCCTCGAGCAGAAGCGCACCGGCCGCCTGGTCCGCCCCTCCGCCCGCTACACGGGCCCCGGCGACCGCGACCCGAAGGAGATCGAGGGCTACGCGGACATCGCCGACCGGGCCTGACGCCCGGAACGCGACGGGAGCCCGGGACCCTGGGGTCCCGGGCTCCCGCGCACGCGAACGACCCGCGAGCCCGGCCCTCCGAAGGAGGGGCCGGCCGGACGTACCGGCGACTCGCGGGTCGGGTGACTGCGTGGAATTGGGCCGGTCGCGTGCGTCACGCACGCTGGTCCGACGCCGAACCGAGTACGACGACGGGCTACTGGCCCGCAGCCACCTCTTCCGTCCGGTATGCGTACATCTGCCGAACCACCTCCTTTCCGAAGTACCGCCAGCCTAGGAAGCGGTCCCCCGCGAATCAACCTCTTTTTCGCGCCCCTCCAGGAGGCCCCGGGGAGCGGATGTGCCGGGGGCCCACGACGATTCCCGCAATCTTGCGGGAACCCGGTGTGCGCTGAGTCACGTTCACGTTGAATGATGGCGAGTGGGCGGACCGACGTGCCGTACGGAGGACGCAGTTGCAGGGGGTCCAGGTGAGTGCTTCCCGGCGTAGTGGGACCACCGGTGAGCTGGGGCCCGAAGAGCCCGGGCGGGAGAGTTCGGACGGTGCCGATCTGCTGGCCGCGTTGCTGGACGGCATGGACGCCGCCCTGTGCGCCCTCGACGCGGACGCGGTGGTGACGCACTGGAACCGCGAGGCGGAGCGCGTCCTGGGATGGACCGCGGCCGAGGCCGTGGGCCGGCGGGGCTTCGACGGATGGGCGGTGCGCGGCGCGGACGCCGCGGAGGTCGAGGCGCGGCTGATGTCCGCCATGGACGCCCCGGGCCGGCAGGTGCACGAGTTCGCGCTGCTGACCAAGGACGGCCGCCGGGTGCTGGTGCGGATCCAGTCCGCGGCCGTGCGCGGGCCCGACGGGAGGCCGGCCGGCGTGTACTGCGCGTTCAGCGAGGTGCACGCGCAGATCGACCTGGAGCGGTCGATCGCGCTGAGCGAGGCGCTGCTGGAGGACGCGAGCTGGGGCGTCGTCCTCGTCGACGCCGACCTGCGGCCCGCCGTGGTGAACGCGCACGCGGCGAAGGCGCTCGGCACCGGGCGGACCTCCGTCCTGGGGCGGCCGCTCGGGGACCTGCTGTCGCAGGGCGTGGAGGAACTGGAGAGCGCGCTCACCCACGTACTGGCCCAGGGCGCTCCGCCCGCGCCCGCCGAGATCTGGGTGAGCGTGCGGGAGCCGGAGGGCGAGCGGCGGCGGTGCTGGCGGTGCGGTTTCGTGCGGCTGGCGTCGCCGCTGGCGGAGGAGCCGGTGCCGCTCGGCGTGGGCTGGCTGTTCCAGGACGTGACCGAGGCCCGGCAGGGCGAGCAGGAGGCCTCGCTGGCGCGGTTCCGGGCGCAGCAGCTGCACCGGGCGGCGCGGGCGGCGGCCGAGTGCGAGGACCCGGCGGAGGCCGTCACCGTCCACCTGGACTTCGCGCTCGCCGGATTCGCCGACCACGCGCTGATCGACCGCGTGGCGGACCGCACAGCCGGCGGGGGCGCGGGGGACGGGGAGGACGCGGGCCGGGTCCGCCTGGTGCGGATCGCGGCCACGCCGTCCGGGGCGCCGGGACCGAGCCGGCTCGCCGGGCAGGCGGGCCTGCCGGTGCGGTACGCCGAGGGCCATCCCGCCCTGCGGTGCGTCGAGCGGGCCGGTTCCGTACGGGCCGACGCGGGGGCGGTGCCGGCCCGGGAGGCGCGCGCGTGGGCGGTGTCCCGGCAGTGGCCGGAGGACACCGCGCACGCCCTGTGCACGGTGCTGCGCAGCCGGGGGCGGACGCTCGGTGCCGTGACGTTTCTGCGGGGGCCGGGGCGCCACGCCTTCGAACGCCCCGACGCGATGTACGCGGAGGAGGTGGCCCACCGCATCGCCGCGGCCCTGGACCTGAGGGAGGCGGCCGGACGGCGGGAGTGACCCCGGGGCGGCGGCCGGGTACCCGGAGCGGCGCCGGTGACGGCGGCGGGACCGGGAGCCGGCCCGGGGTCCGGCCGGGCGCGGGTCCGGTGCCGGTCCCGTGCGGGCGGGGATTCAGTGCCGGTAGAAGATCCGGTCGCCGTACTGCTCCAGGACGCGGCCGTTCCAGTCGTGGCCGCCGTCGACGTTGCCGGAGCGCAGGAGGGGCGGCTCGATGCCGCGGTCGGCCAGGGAGGCGGCCGCGGTGGCCATGACCGCCTGGAGGAGGGCCGTGGTGACGACGGTGGAGGCGGGGGCGAAGGGGGCGGGGACGTTGTCCAGGGTCAGCTCCGCGTCACCGACCGCGATCTTGGAGTCCAGGACGAGATCGCAGTGGTCCTTGAGGTACGTCCCCGACACGTGCCGGGACGTCGTCCGCGTCGCGTACGCCACCGAGGTCACGCCGATGACCTTCAGGCCCAGGGCGCGGGCGTTCACGGCCATCTCCACGGGGAGCGCGTTGCGTCCGGACAGGGAGACGATCACCAGCGCGTCACCCGCGCGGGCCGGGGACGAGTCGAGCACGGCGCCCGCGAGTCCGTCGACGCGTTCGAGGGCCGAGCCGAGGGTGGCCGGCATCACGTCGACGCCGACGGTGCCCGGGACGGTGAGCAGGTTCATCAGGGCGAGTCCGCCCGCGCGGTAGACGACGTCCTGCGCGGCGAGCGAGGAGTGGCCGGCGCCGAAGGCGAAGAGGCGCCCGCCGTCCGCGACCGTGTCGGCGAGCAGGAGGCCCGCGGCCGCGACGGAGTCGGCCTCCTCGTCGCGGATCCGGTGCAGCAGGCCGATCGCGGCGTCGAGGAACCGGCCGGCCGGCGTACGGTCGCTCATGCGGCATCCCTTCGGGGTGGACTGCTGCCGATCACCGTGCGGTCCGGACCAGTACCCTGTCAACACGGCGGCCCGAGGGGCCCGGAAACCCCCCGCGGGGGTCCTGTACCACCGTGCACCACCCCGTGCACACCTTTCGTTCCACGGCGCGGCTCGGTTGTCGGCGCCATGCGTCAGAATTGACTCCAGGGCCAGCGCATGCGCCGGTGAGCCGTCCAGCCTCCGGCAGAGCCAATCGCAGATCTCATCGAGGGGCACGTATGTCCGGACTGATCGACACCACGGAGATGTATCTCCGCACCATCCTCGAGCTGGAGGAGGAGGGCGTGGTCCCCATGCGCGCCAGGATCGCGGAGCGCCTCGACCAGAGCGGACCGACGGTCAGCCAGACGGTGGCCCGGATGGAGCGCGACGGCCTGGTCTCCGTCGCCCCCGACCGGCACCTGGAGTTCACCGAGGAGGGCCGCCGGCTCGCCACCCGCGTGATGCGCAAGCACCGCCTCGCCGAGTGCCTGCTCGTCGACGTGATCGGCCTGGAGTGGGAGCAGGTGCACGCCGAGGCCTGCCGCTGGGAGCACGTGATGAGCGAGGCCGTCGAGCGCCGCGTGCTGGAACTGCTGCGGCACCCCACCGAGTCGCCCTACGGCAACCCGATCCCGGGCCTGGAGGAGCTGGGCGAGAAGGACGGCGCCGACCCGTTCCTGGACGAGGGCATGGTGTCCCTGGCCGATCTCGACCCGGGCGCCGAGGGCAAGACGGTCGTGGTGCGCCGCATCGGCGAGCCGATCCAGACGGACGCGCAGCTGATGTACACGCTGCGCCGGGCGGGCGTCCAGCCCGGCTCGGTGGTCAGCGTGACGGAGTCGTCCGGCGGTGTGCTGGTGGGCAGCGGCGGTGAGGCGGCCGAGCTGGCGAAGGACGTCGCCTCGCACGTGTTCGTCGCCAAGCCGTAGCCCGGACCCGCCGGAGGACGTGCGTCCGCGCGTTCGCCTGTCCGGGTGTCCGGGTGTCCGTGTCCGGTCAACTCCGTTGCGGTGAAGGGAAGTTGACCCGGAGGTGTCGTGGCTCCGGCGCGATCGCGCCGAATCCGGACCGGGTGTGCCGAAGGGCAGCGCGCGCCGGGTTCGCGTGCGAGGCTGTCGCGTGAGGCATATGACCCGAGGGGCTCTCGGCCGGGCCGATCGCCCCGTCGTCCGGCCGGGGAGGGGCGGAAGGATGTGCCGTGACCACGTGAGGAGCCCCGGCGCCGTAGGGCGCCGGGGCCTGTCCTCCCCTGTGCTGACCCGGAGCCCCGAGCTCTCAGGGTCATTCCCTGCGGACCAATTTCCCCGAGAGGTCCGCTCCCTGCTGGAGATCTCCCCGCGGTCGCGGCGATCAATCCTCGAGCGGTGTCACTCGTACGTGGGATGTTGACGGCTGGAACCCTTTTCCCGAAAGCGCATTCGATAACTTGTGGGGCGGCAGCAGGCGGGGCAGGCAGCACGGCAGGCAGCGAGCTGGGGGTGCCGGGACGATGGCGCGACGCATCGACGTGACGGGGGCGGACGGCGTACGTCTCGCCGCCTGGGAGTTCGGCGATCCGCCCAAGGCCGGCGGCCCGCCGGAGCGCACCACCGGGAGCGGCGCCCCGGGCGTGCTGTTGCTCCACGGGCTCATGGGCCGTGCCTCGCACTGGGCGTCCACCGCCCGCCGGCTCTCCGGACGGTACCGGGCGGTCGCCCTGGACCAGCGCGGCCACGGGCGCAGCGACAAGCCCCCGCAGGCCTCGTTCACCCGTGACGCCTACGTCGACGACACCGAGGCCGCCCTCGAGCAGCTGGGCCTCGGCCCGGCCGTCCTCGTCGGCCACGCCATGGGCGCCCTGACCGCCTGGCAGCTGGCCGCCAAGCGCCCCGACCTGGTGCGCGGGCTGGTCGTCTGCGACATGCGGGCCTCCGCGCTCGGGGCCGCCTCGCAGCGCGAGTGGGCCCAGTGGTTCGAGACCTGGCCCGTCCCGTTCGCCACCCTCGCCGAACCACTTGCGGACGTCGGCGAGG
>NZ_LIRG01000674.1 GCF_001419695.1 Streptomyces prasinopilosus | reverse complement strand
CGGCGCCCAAGACCGGCTTCGGGCGGGCGCACTGCGCGGCACCCGTGCTGGACACGGTGGCCGCGGTGCTCGCCATGGAACACGGTCAGGTGCCCCCCACCCCCAACGTGTTCGACATCTGCCACGACATCGATCTGGTGATGTCGCGCGCTCGGCCCGTCGAGCTGCGCACGGCCCTCGTCCTCAGCAGGGGACTGATGGGCTCCAACGCGGCGCTGGTCGTGCGCCGCGGTGGCGAATCCGCCCGGTAGGCCCGGGCGGGGAAGGAGCAGACACTCATGATCACCACCGAAGTGACCGTGGACGAACTGGCCGCCCTGATGAAGAAGGCGGCCGGCATCACCGTCGACCCGCAGGAGCTGAAGCGGGACGCCGAGTCCCCCTTCGACTTCTTCGGCCTCGACTCCCTCGGCCTGCTCGGCATCGTCGGCGAGCTGGAGAACCGGTACGGCCTCTCGCTTCCTCCCGACTCGGAGCGCTGCAGGTCACCCCGGGAGTTTCTGGACCTCGTCAACAGCACCCTCAAGGCTGGAGCCTGAAAGTGGCAGGACACACCGAGAACGGCATCACCATCGACGCTCCCTTCGACCTCGTGTGGGAGATGACCAACGACCTCGAGAACTGGCCGGACCTGTTCAGCGAGTACGCGTCGGTCGAGGTGCTCTCCCGCGAGGGCGACACCACGACCTTCCGGCTGACCATGCATCCGGACGGCGACGGGAAGGTGTGGAGCTGGGTCTCCGAGCGCACTCCCGACCGGGCCCGCCGGACCGTGCGCGCCCGCCGCGTCGAGACGGGTCCCTTCGCCCACATGGACATCCTGTGGGAGTACGAGCAGCTCCCCGACGGCGTGCGGATGAACTGGACGCAGGACTTCGCGATGAAGCCCGACGCCCCCGTCGACGACGCCTGGATGACGGACAACATCAACCGCAACTCGCGTACGCAGCTGGCGCTCATCCGGGACCGGATCGAGCAGGCCGCCGGCGAGCGCAGGAGCCCCGCGTCCGCCTCCTCCCGCTGACCGCCGACCGATCCGGAAAGGACCGTCGATGCACCACGCACTCATCGTGGCCCGTATGGCGCCCGGTTCGGCGCCGCAGATCTCCGACGTGTTCGCCGCCTCCGACCGGGGCGAACTCCCTCACCTGATCGGGGTGAACAGGCGCCGGCTCTTCCAGTTCGGCGACGACCTGTACCTGCACCTCATCGAGTCCGAGCGGGACCCGGCGCCCGCCATCGCGAAGGTGGCCGGGCACCCCGAGTTCCGCGGCATCAGCGAACGGCTGGAGGCGTACGTCAGCCCGTACGACCCCCGGACCTGGCGCGGCCCCAAGGACGCCATGGCGCAGTGCTTCTACCACTGGGAGCGCGACGCCGCAGGCTCCTGAGCGGACAGTCCGGAAGAACCCCGAGGCCGCCGGTCCCGTGTACGCCACGGAGCCGGCGGCCTCGGGGTTCTTCCGG
>NZ_LIRG01000673.1 GCF_001419695.1 Streptomyces prasinopilosus | reverse complement strand
GCTGGCCAGCCACCAGGCGACGGCGTCCGGGTAGCCGCCCGGGTACAGCGCGGCGCAGGTGTCCGGCAGTGCCGCGAGCGGGGCGGGACCGCCGGCCGCGCCCCCGGACGCCAGGTCGTCCAGCAGGGCGCGCAGCAGCAGCGGACTGCCCGCGCCGGCCCGTACGCAGTCGGCCACCCGGGCGGGCTCGGCTCCCGGGAAGGCGGCGCGGACCAGTTCCGCGGCCGCTTCGGCGCTCAGCGGGGCGAGGGTGTGGGTGCGCACGAGGTCGGGCGGGAGTGTGTGGGCGAGACCGGTCCCGGACCGGTCGATGTCGTACTGGCAGCGCTCGGTGACCACCAGGAGCACCGGCAGCCGGTCGAGGCGCCGGGCCGCCTCGGTCAGCCAGCGGCGCGAGGCCGGGTCGGCGGCGTGCACGTCGTCGACCGCCACGAACAGCGGGGTGCGGTCCGCCTGCCCCCGCAGCAGCAGCCGCCACAGCCGGGTGGCGTACGCGCGGGGGTGCGGGGCGTCCGGGTCCCCGGCTTCCGGGTCCTCCTCCCCGGTCGGGACGTCGTCGGCGAAGCCCGTCTCCTCACCGAGGAGACGGCGCAGGACGGCCCACTCCGTGCCGGTGTCCTCCGGGGTGCAGCGCGCGCGCAGCACCCGCATCCCCAGGGACGCCGCGTGCGCGGCGGCGGCCTCCAGGAGGGCGGTCCGGCCGGTACCGGTGGCCCCGCGCAGCAGGACCAGACGGCCGGATCCCCCACGGGCGCGTTCGGCGGAGGCGGCCAGCAGCCGCAGGACGTCACCCCGTTCGCTGAGGGATTCCACTGGGGACAACAGGGCCTCCTGGACCGGACTGATCATGATCGGTGAGCGGGGGGACGGGCCGACGGGCGGACGAGCGGGGGGACACACGGCGTGCGGGCGGACGGGTGAGGGCAGGCGCGCCGTCCCTCCCCACCGGGAAGGACGCGGAAAAGGGTGCCCCGGATGCCCCAAGGGGCTCGCGGATGACGCCCGTTGGGGCACAGAACGGGGGATGGGGGAGTGAATCCCGGGCAGGGGTATGGACGTGCGGCACCGGGTCGTGTTGCATTCCGGCAGGGCCGGGCCGCACCCCCCGGCCGGGGCCCGCGGCACGCCCGGGGCGTACGCGACGGGGGCGCGCCTCGCGGACGGCGCGCGTGATCTCGTGGTGCGTCTCGTGGTTCTCCACGATTGTCCGCGTCCCACCCCTCACAGGAATGTGGACCCGGAACATCGGACCCGGGCGCCCCAGCGCGTGCCCGGACATCGGGCATGGGGAATCGGTTGCGCAGCTCACTCGTAACGGCGGAGGCCGTCCAGGCCGTCGAGCGGGAACCCCGGATCCCGGTGGTGGTCGACGCACCGGATCCCATCTCCCGGGCCGGCGCGGTCAGCGAACTCCGCAGGCACCCGGTGATCGACCTGGTGGACGACGGCCGTAACGGTCCGGGCACCGTGGCCCTCCTGATCAACGACCACCTGGACGAGGGGCTGCTGACCCGCATGCGCAAGCTCGTGCGCAGCGACGGCAGCCGGGCCGTGCTCGTGGTCGGCGCGATCCGGGAGACCGAACTCCTCGACGTGGTCGAGTGCGGGGTCGGCGCCATCGTCTGGCGCCACGAGGCCACCGCGCACCGGATGGTGCGGGCGGTCGTGGCGGCCTCCCGGGGCGACGGGGACCTGCCCGCGGACCTGCTGGGGCGGCTGATCAACCAGGTGGGCACGCTGCACCGCGCCTCGGCGGGCCATCCCGGGGGCGCCGCCACCGGGCTGACGGCCCGTGAGGTCGACGTCCTGAGGCTCGTCTCCGAGGGGCTGGACACGGGAGAGATCGCCGGCAAACTCTCGTACTCCGAACGTACGGTCAAGAACGTGTTGCACGGACTCACCACCCGGCTGCACCTCCGCAACCGTGCGCACGCCGTCGCGTACGCCCTTCGGGAAGGCTACATCTGACCGAACGGGCAATCGAGTTGACCCCCGCGGGCAGGTCCCCGTGCCCCGCCCCCGGACCGGGGCGTCCGCGGCACGGGACGTCCGCGGGCAGGATCGGTGGAGCCCCGCGGCCCGGCGGGTCCGGCGGCCGGAGGCCCCGGAACGGCAGAGCAGGAGGACGACGGTGATCCACGAGGTGGACGAGGTCCTGAAGGGGCTCCTCGAGGGCGGGGCCCTGGCCGGCTCCGGCATCGAGGTGTCGCTGGACGCCCCGACCCGGGACTGGGCGGCCCGCCGCAACGCGCCCGCCGTCAACGCCTACCTGTACGACATCCGCGAGGAGGTCTCGCGGCGCGAACGCGGCACGGTCGCGGTCACCGACGGCCGCGGCCAGGTGGTGCGGCGCCGCCAGCCGCCGCGCTGGTTCCGGCTGTCGTACCTGGTCACCGCCTGGACCAAGCGGCCCCAGGACGAACACCGCCTGCTGTCCGCCGTCCTGGCCACCCTGCTGCCCCGCGAGATCCTGCCGCCCTCCGAACTGCCCGGCGCCCTGGGCGCGCTGGGGCTCTCCGTGCCGCTGACGGTGTCCGGCAGCCAGACCGAGTCGCGGTCGCTGGCCGAGATCTGGTCCGCGCTCGGCGGTGAACTCAAGCCGTCGCTCGACCTGGTGGTGATCGCCCCGTTCCCGGCCTTCCCGGAGTACGACGCCGGCCCGCCGGTCACCGAGGGCGCGACCGTGCGGGTCCGCGCGGTCG
>NZ_LIRG01000672.1 GCF_001419695.1 Streptomyces prasinopilosus | reverse complement strand
CGGGCCGGGACGCGGTGGCCGTGATCTCCCGGTGGGGGGCCCCGTTCTCGGACGGCTGGCAGAACTGGCGTCCCGACCCGGCCTGGACGGTACCTTCACTGCCACCGGACTGGGACCGCACGCCCGCGCATCTGTCGTCATGAGACTCTTGATGCACCCCGGGGCAGGAAACGTAGGATCGTCCTCCGCAAGACACCGGGTGACGACAACTCCCGGAACACGCGCTGGGCTTGACCGAACGTCACCGAGGGGCGGCAGGACGTGAGCGAGGGGTACGGCACCACCGGTGCGAACCGGGGACGGCCGGCAGGCGGCACAGGAGCAAGCGCTCACCACGCGGGGATTTTGTTCCGGGGGCACGCGTTTCGGGTATCGGAGTTCCGGCGGGACGTACGGTGTGCACGGTGTGCGTCCCCGGCCCCACGCCCACACGAGGAACGGGCCGCGGCCCCGGACGGATGGACTCGACACGCGTGACGGAGCAGCCGACCTCCTGCGAGCGCCCGGATCCGGGCGCCACCCCCGCGGACGCCCCCGGGGCGTTCCCGCCTGCCCCGGCCCACGGGCCCGGCCCGGCCCCGTCGGCGTCCTCGGCGGCGTCGGACACGGCCGGCCACGGCGCCGAGCACTCCCAGCCGCACGCCGGACAGGAGTCCGGACCCGACACCCATCGACCTCGGCCCGCGGCGGAGGGCATACCGCTCCAGCCGGCCGGAGGACGGAAACCCGACGTGCACGACCACCCGGCAGCGGACCACCCGGCAGCGGACCATTCGGCGGCGGCTCCTCCGGCCCCCCGCGGTGCGCCCGAGGAGCAGGCGGACCGGAAGCCCGGCGACCAGGACCGGACGGACCGGGACCGCGGGTCCCAGGACCGCTCCGCACCCGTCCCCGAGGGCCCCGAGCGCCGCACCGGCCAGATCACCCCGCCCGGGAAGCCCACCCCGATGCGGCGGGACGGGGACCGGCTGAGGTTCGTCGGCGCCGCGACCCGGCGGATCGCCCGCGGCATCGATCTCGAAGAGATCGTGATGGGCCTGTGCCGGGCCACCGTGCCCACCTTCGCCGACACCATCCTGGTCTACCTGCGCGAACCGCTGCCGGTCGGCGACGAGCGGCCCACCGGCCCGCTGGTGCTGCGGCTGCGGCGCAGCGACCGGATCCCGGCCGAGCGCGACACCGAGGGCGGTTTCGTGCCGGCCGCCGCGCCCGCGCCCTCCGAGCTGGACTCCCTCGGCTCGGAGCGGTGCACGGTGCGGCCCGGCAGCGCGCTCGCCGAAGTGCTGCGCGGCGTACGGCCGGTGTTCACGGACGCGCCCGCCGCGCGCGCCGCGCTGCCCGAACTCCTCGGCGAGGGCGCCGAGTCGGCCGTCCCCGACGGTCAGCGGGCGATCCTCGCGCCGCTGCGCGGCCGGCGCCGGGTGATCGGCGCGGCCCTGTTCCTGCGCGGCCCCGACCGCATCGCCTTCGAGGCCGACGACCTGCTGGTGGCCGCCCAGCTCGCCACGCACAGCGCCCTCGGCATCGACAAGGCGGTGCTGTACGGGCGGGAGGCGTACATCGCGGACGAGCTGCAGCGGACCATGCTGCCGGAGAACCTGCCGCGCTGCACCGGTGTGCGGCTGGCCTCCCGCTACCTGCCGGCCGCCGAGACCGCGCGCGTGGGCGGTGACTGGTACGACGCCATCCCGCTGCCCGGCAGCAGGGTCGCGCTGGTCGTCGGCGACGTCATGGGGCACTCCATGACCTCCGCCGCGATCATGGGGCAGCTGCGCACCACCGCCCAGACCCTGGCCGGGCTCGACCTGCCGCCGCAGGAGGTGCTGCACCACCTGGACGAGCAGGCGCAGCGGCTCGGCGCGGACCGCATGGCGACCTGCCTGTACGCGGTGTACGACCCGGTCGCGCACCGCATCACCATCGCCAACGCCGGTCATCCGCCGCCCATCCTGCTGCCCATCGGCGGGCGGGCCGAGGTGCTGCGGGTGCCCGCGGGCGCCCCGATCGGCGTGGGCGGCGTGGACTTCGAGGCGGTCGAGCTGGACGCGCCCGCCGGGGCGACGCTGCTGCTCTACACGGACGGCCTGGTCGAGTCCCGGCTGCGGGACGTGTGGACGGGCATCGACCAGCTGCGCGACAGGCTCGCCGCGACCGCGCAGCTGACCGGCCCGGACCATCCGCCGCCGCTGGAGGCGCTGTGCGACGAGGTGCTCGACATGCTCGGTCCGGGCGACCGGGACGACGACATCGCGCTGCTCGCCGCCCGCTTCGACGGGATCGCGCCGAACGACGTGGCGTACTGGTTCCTCGAGCCGGAGGACGCCGCTCCCGGCCGGGCCCGCCGGCTGGCCCGCAAGGCGCTGTCCCGGTGGGGCCTGGAGGACCTGAGCGACTCGGTGGAGCTGCTGGTCAGCGAGGTGGTCACCAACGCGGTGCGGTACGCCTCCCGCCCGGTCACCCTGCGGCTGCTGCGCACGGACGTCCTGCGCTGCGAGGTCGGTGACGACGTGCCCCAGCTCCCGCGGCTGCGCCAGGCCCGCGCCACGGACGAGGGCGGTCGCGGCCTCTACCTGGTCAACCGGCTGGCCCGCCGCTGGGGCGCGACCCGGCTGAGCACGGGCAAGGTGGTGTGGTTCGAGCTGAACCACGGCAACTGAGCCGCGGCGTCCGCGTCACGGTGCCCGGGCCGCGGTGCCCGGAGGGTGCCGGCGGGACGGGGTGGGGGGCGCCCGGTCCCGTCACCGGGCGCCCCCCACGCCGTTCGCCTCCCCTACTGCTTCTGCTGCCCCTGCCGCTCCTCGTCGCCCCCGGTCTCGTCCGGGCCGGTCGGAACCTCGATGGTGGGCGGGGTGAAGGTCGGCTCCGCCGGTGCCGTGGTCGTCGGTTCCCCGGTGGTGGGCTCGGTCGTCGTCGGTTCCTCGGTCGGTTCCTCGGTGGTCGGAGCCTGCGAGGTCGGTTCCTCGGTCGTCGGCTCCTCGGACGGCGACGAGGACGGCGACGCGGGCGCCGACGAGGACGGGGGCGGGACGACGGCCGCGCCCTGGTCGGTCTCCAGGTCGAACCTGCTGGCCTTCTCCATCACGCCGAAGGTGTACGCGGACCAGATCTGCGCCGGGAAGCCGCCGCCGTTGACCCGGGGCTGGCCGCCCGCGCCGTACATCTCGACCTGCGGGTGCGGGGGCTTGTCGTCCTCGCCGAACAGGCCGACCGTGGTGACCAGGTCGGGGGTGTAGCCGGCGAACCAGGCCGACTTGTTGTTGTCGGAGGTGCCCGTCTTGCCGGCGACCTGCTGGCCGCCGCGCAGCGGGTTGTCGCGGACCGCCGTGCGGGCGGTGCCGTCGTCGACCACGCCGGTCAGGATGGAGGTCACCGTGTCGGCGGCCTCGCGGCTGATGACCTGCTCGCCGACCGCGTCCGGGACGGTGACGGTGCGGTTGAGGTGCTCGGCCGACTTGATGATGGCCGGGGTGGTCCGCTTGCCGTGGTTGTCGAGGGTGGCGTAGACGGCGGCCATGTCCATCGGGCTCGCGCCCATGGAGCCCAGGGTCTGCGCGGGCACCGCCTCCAGGTCCTCGACGTCCATGCCGAGCCTGCCCGCGGTCTCCATCACCTTCTTCATCCCGACGTCGACGCCCATCTGCGCGAAGACGGAGTTGACGGACTTGTTCATGGCGGTCTGGACGGTGATGTCGCCGTAGTCCGCGTCGTCCTCGTTCTCCGGGGCGAAGCCGACCTCCGTGCCGTTGTCCACGACGGGGCGCTCGCTGGTGCCGTCGTAGACCGTGCCGGCCGCGATCGGCCGGCCGTCCTGGGTCTCGGCCCCCTCCTCGACGGCGGCGGCCAGGATGACCGGCTTGAAGGTGGAGGCGGGCTGGTAGTCGGCGCGGGTGGCGTTGTTCGTGAAGTGCTTGAGGTAGTCCACGCCGCCGTACAGCGCCACGACCGCGCCGGTCTTCGGGTCCACGGAGACGGCACCGGCCTGGATGTCGGCGTCGACCTTGCGTTCCTTCGGGTCCAGCTTGTCGGTCAGCTGGGTCCTGACCGCCGTCTCCAGCGCCTTCTGCTTCTTCTTGTCGATGTTGAGGGTGACGGTCCAGCCGCCGAGGTCGACCAGGGCGTCGGCCTCCTTGGCGTCCGCGGCGGTGCCCTCCTCGACCAGCCGGCGCTTCAGCGCGGCGTTGGCCTCGGTCACCAGGTAGCCGATCTGGCCGGCCTGGCCGGGGTTGCCCCGGGGGTCCTTCGGCACCGGGAACTTCATGCCGGACCGCTCGGCGGCGTCCAGCCACTTCTGTCCGACCATGTTGTCCAGGACGTAGTTCCAGCGGTTCTTGACGAGCTTCTTGCCGGTGTCCGAGGCCACCGCCCAGTCGTACTGGCTCGGCGCCTGGAGGAGCGCGGCGAGGTAGGCGCCCTGTTCGACGGACAGGTCCTCGGCGTCGACGCGGTAGTAGGCCTGGGCCGCGGCCTGGACTCCGTAGGCGCCGCGGCCGTAGTAGCTGGTGTTCATGTAGCCGGCGAGGATGTAGTCCTTGGACTTCTCCTGGTCCAGCTTCAGGGAGATGACGAGCTCCTGGAGCTTGCGCGAGACCGTCTGCTCCTGGGTCAGGTAGTAGTTCTTCACGTACTGCTGGGTGATCGTCGAACCGCCCTGCGCGCCCTTGCCCGAGAGGGTGTTGAGCAGACCGCGCGCCGTGCCCTTGAGGTCGACGCCGGCGTCGTTGTAGAACGACTTGTTCTCGGCGGCGACGAACGCCCGCTGGACCGGCTTGGGGACCTGCGCCAGGTCGACGACCTCACGGTTGATCTCGCCGTCGCGGGCCATGACCGAGCCGTCGCTGTACTTGTAGACGTTGCTCTGCTGCTGGGCGTCGGCGTTCCCCTCGGGGATGTCGATCAGCATGTACAGCACGATGAAGGCGCCCATGCCGAGCAGGCAGAGGCCGAAGGCCGTGCCGAGGATCTTCTTCCAGGTGAAGAGGCGGCGTATCCGGCCCCGGCCGTTCCCGTCCGACGAACGGCCCCCGGATGCCGCACGGTGCCCCCCGCGCTGCCGTGCGCGTCGTTCTTCCGCTCGTCCCATGGGTCCGCTCTGCTCCGCTTCGCTCGTGTGTACCGGCGAAGCACAGGGGTTCGCCGATCAGGTCAACTCAGCAAGCTAACACCGGAAGCTATGACAAACAGCTGCCGATCCGGCCTTTACGGGCGTGACAATCAGCACCTGTCCCGCCGGAACCTCCCCTCACCCCACCAGAACCGACGTGCGAAACCTGTCCATGGTTGCCGCGGGCTGTTAAAGTGATATCACTTGGATAGACAGGCGCTAGCGGGACGCATCATCCGCGCGGCGCCGCGAGAGGCGGGGGATCATCGATGTCCACACACGACACGCAGGCGGCGCCGGTCACGGCCGACGTCCCCGAGATGCCGGCCCCGCGCGTGCAGGAGACGACGGCGCACAGCATCGGCGGCGGGCTGGCCCTGGTGCTCGGTCTGGCCGGACTGCTGCTCGGCGTCGGGATGACCATCAGTGCCACCGCGGTCAGCGGGAACGCGGGGAAGGCATTGCTGATCGTCCTCGGCGTCCTGATCGCCGTCGCCGCGTTCCTCGCCATGTGCGGGCTGAACATGGTGGCGCCGGGTGAGGCCCGGGTGGTCCAGCTCTTCGGCCGCTACCGGGGCACGATCCGGCAGGACGGCCTGCGCTGGGTGAACCCCTTCACCTCGCGCACCAAGATCTCGACCCGGGTCCGCAACCACGAGACCGCGGTCCTCAAGGTGAACGACGCCTACGGCAACCCGATCGAGCTGGCCTCGGTCGTGGTGTGGCGGGTGGCGGACACCGCCCAGGCCACCTTCGAGGTGGACGACTACGTCGAGTTCGTCTCCACCCAGACCGAGGCCGCCGTCCGGCACATCGCCATCGAGTACCCCTACGACGCCCACGAGGAGGACGGCCTCTCGCTGCGCGGCAACGCCGAGGAGATCACCGAGAAGCTCGCGGTCGAACTGCGCGCCCGGGTGGACGCGGCCGGCGTCGACATCATCGAGTCCCGCTTCACCCACCTCGCCTACGCCCCCGAGATCGCCTCCGCGATGCTCCAGCGGCAGCAGGCGGGTGCGGTCGTGGCGGCCCGGCAGCTGATCGTGGAGGGCGCCGTGGGCATGGTCGAGACCGCGCTGGCCCGGATCGCCGAGCAGGACATCGTGGAGCTGGACCCCGAGCGCAAGGCCGCGATGGTGTCCAACCTGATGGTGGTCCTGTGCGGTGACCGCGCCGCGCAGCCGGTCCTCAACACCGGGACCCTCTACCAGTGACCGCCCCGTCCGGCCCCGGGGGCCAGACCCCTCGGCGCGGGCCGCAGCAGCGCAAGCAGGTGCTGCTGCGGCTGGACCCGCTGGTGCACGAGGCACTGGCGCGGTGGGCGAACGACGAGCTGCGCTCGGCGAACGCCCAG
>NZ_LIRG01000671.1 GCF_001419695.1 Streptomyces prasinopilosus | reverse complement strand
GATCGGCTCGACCACCTCGGGCGCCGAGGTGGTCGAGCCGATCGGCGAGCTGCTGGGTGCGGACCGGGTCGTCGCCACCCGCATGGTCGTGGGGGACGACGGGTGCTTCACCGGAGAGGTGGAGTACTACGCGTACGGCCCGACGAAGGCCGAGGCGATCAGGGAGCTGGCCGGGTCCGAGGGCTACGACCTGACCCGCTGCTACGCCTACAGCGACTCGGTGACCGATCTGCCGATGCTGGAGTCCGTGGGTCATCCGCACGCCGTGAACCCGGACCGGGCACTGCGCCGCGAGGCCCTCACGCGCGAATGGCCGATCCTCGACTTCCACCGGCCCGTCCGGCTCAAGCAGCGCCTCCCCGCCCTCTCCGTCCCTCCCCGCCCCGCTCTGGTGGCGGCTGCCGCCATAGGCGCCGCCGCGGCCACCGCGGGCCTGGTCTGGTACAGCAGCCGGCGCCGTACGCCGGTGGCCTGACGACCGTCGCGAAGGCGCGCCGCCCGGGCCGGTTTCCGTCCGGTGCACCGGCATCCGATTCGCGCGCCTTTGAGCCCAAAAGTAAAGAAGCAGGCCCTCCACTTCCCCTCGCTTGGAACCTGGAGTACAAAGGACTCAACGGCCCGCGAGACCAAGGACATCCGAGAGGATCACCTTCACAACGCATTTGGCCCCACGGACCGAGCATGGCCACAGGGCACCCACGCGACGTCGACCCGTCGATTACGGGCCAGCCGCACCAGGAACGGGCGAAGTTCCCGACCTGATGGGCATATATCGAGGACGCTTGGTAACCAGGTGGACATGCCAGCGGCGGTACGAGAATTCGTACCGCCGCATTTCTGCGCGCATCGCGAATACCGTCCGCGCACGCCCCTCACCGCGTTGCCGCTCCACCACCGACGCGCCTTCGCCTCCTGGGGCCTCCGCGCTCGCGCGTCCCGGCACCCGCGGCTTCCGGGCCCCTGCTCCGCGCGCGGGCCGGTCCCACGCGCGCTACGCCGCCCCTCGCTGCAGCGCCTCGCACACCGCCATGGACTCCCGCGCCCCCAGTTCGACCGCCCGTCCGCAGTGGGCGATCCAGGCGGCCACGCCCTCGGGGGTGCCGGAGACGTAGCCCTCCAGAGCCGTCAGGTAGGCCTCGCGGCCCAGTTCGGCGTGGCCGACCTCGGCCGGGCAGACCGACTTCGGGTCCAGCCCGCTGCCGACCAGCACGATGCGCTCGGCCGTGCGCGCGAGAAGACCGTTGGAGGAGGTGAAGGGGCGCAGCGCGAGCAGCTCGCCGTGCACGACGGCGGCCGTGACCAGCGCCGGGGCCGAGCCGCCCCCGATGATCAGTCCGGCCAGGCCCTCCAGCCTGCCGTGCGCCTCCGCCGCGCTGGGCAGCGGGAGGCCGATCAAGGGCTCGTCGACCGGCTCGCCCTCCTTGCGGGGCCGCCCGACCTGGTCGACGCGGTCGGCAGCCGCCACCAGGTGCAGCCGGGCGAGGACCCTCAGCGGCGACTGCCGCCAGATGGTCAGCAGCTGACCCGCCTCGGCGGACAGCCGCAGCGCGGCGCCCATCGTGCGCGCCTCGTCGTCGGTGCCGAAGTCACTGCGCCTGCGCACCTCCTCCAGGGCCCAGTCCGCGCCGGACAGCGCCGCCGAGCCGCGGGCGCCGCGCAGCGCCGCCTCGGAGGTGATCTCGTTGCTGCGCCGCCGCATGACGCGGTGGCCGTAGACCCGGTCCACTGCCCTGCGCACGGATTCCACGGAATCGGCCACACCGGGCAGCGTGCCCAGGGCCGCGAGCGGATCGGCGGTCGCCCCTGTCGTACTCATGAGTACGAC
>NZ_LIRG01000670.1:194-2487 GCF_001419695.1 Streptomyces prasinopilosus | reverse complement strand
GGAGGCCGCGGCCTCCGCGGAGAAGGAGGGCGAGGAGCCGCCCGCGTACCGCTTCGGGCTGCAGCCGATGTGGCAGCGGCCCGTGCGCGGCCTGGGCGTGGTGGAGCCGTGGCTGCTCACCCGCCGGGACACCCCGTAGAGGTTCCGGACACCCTCGGGAGGTTCCGGGCGCCCCTGGCGGACTCCGGCCCGAAGGCCTCCACTCCGGCGGCCTTCACTCCGGTGTACTCCGGCCCGCCGGACTCCGGCCCGGTGATTTCCGCCCGGCGGCCTCCTGCCCGGCGGGCCGAGGCCGGGGCGGTCCGGTCGGCTGTTCGCCGGGATGGTGCTTCCCCCTCCGTGCACGCACTCCCCGCGCGCCGCGGTGCCCGCACGCCGGCCGTTTCCGTGCCGGGCCGACCCGGAGCGACCGGCACATCACTCGAACGGGTGGACGGGAGGTGACGAGGGAACTGGGCGCACGCCCTTCCGCCGGACGGTGGCCGACTGCGATGATCGGCGCGACGGATGTTAGCCAGCGTTAACCGGAGGCTGTCGTGAGTGAGGAACGGTTCGGGGAGTTCGTGCTGGTGCGGCGGCACGAGCAGGGGCGTGTCGCGGAACTCGTCCTCGACCGGCCCAAGGCCATGAACGCCGTTTCGACCGGCATGGCCCGGTCCCTCGCCGGGGCCTGCGCGGCCCTGGGGGAGGACCCGGCCGTGCGGGCGGTGGTGCTGACCTCGTCGCACGAGCGGGCCTTCTGCGTGGGGGCCGACCTGAAGGAGCGCAATTCCTTCAGCGACGCCGATCTGGTGCGCCAGCGGCCGGTGGCGCGCGGGGCCTACACCGGTGTGCTGGAGCTGCCGGTGCCGACGGTGGCGGCGGTGCACGGGTTCGCGCTGGGCGGCGGATTCGAACTGGCCCTGTCCTGCGACGTGATCGTCGCCGACCGTACGGCCGTGGTGGGGCTGCCCGAGGTGTCCGTCGGGGTGATCCCGGGCGGCGGCGGCACCCAGTTGCTGCCCCGGCGGGTGGGGGCGGCGCGGGCCGCCGAGCTGATCTTCACGGCGCGCCGGGTGGAGGCCGTCGAGGCCCGGGAGCTGGGACTCGTCGACGAGCTGGTGGAAGCGGGACGGGACCGCGAGGAGGCGCTCGCCCTGGCCGCCCGGATGGCCGCCAACTCGCCGGTGGGGCTGCGGGCGGCCAAGCGGGCGCTGAGACTCGGGCAGGGGCTGGACCTGCCCGCCGGCCTCGAGGTGGAGGACGCGGCATGGCGGTCGGTGGCGTTCTCGGGCGACCGCGCGGAGGGCGTCGCCGCCTTCAACGAGAAGCGCAGGCCGAACTGGCCGGGGGAATAGGGCGGCGCCGGCCGGGGGGCGGAGCGGCCGGGACCGGGGAGCGCGACGGCGGAGGCCGGGGCGGACTGCCGCATCCCGTTTGCTCCCTAAATATCCCTGATCGCAGGGAACGTCCTTAGCCTGGAGGGATGGGTGAGGACAGCCGGCTGGCGGCGGTGGTGACGCTGGCGCAGGGCATGGCCGCCGCGCACAGTTCGCGGGAGGTCTGGCGGGCCGCGGCCCACGGGGCCCGCCGGGCGCTCGGCGGGAGCTTCGCCGCACTGTCGGTGTGGGAGCGCGAGCTGGGGCGGCTGCGGGTCCTGGTCAACGTCGGCGAGCTGGCCGAGGGCGAGGAGGAGTTCCCGGAGGACGAGTCCTACCCGGTGCACCAGTTCGCCGAGATCGCCGAGTTCCTGCACGAGCGGTGGGCGGCCGGCGGCGGTGAGTCGGACGCCTGGGTGGAGACCGCCCGGGGAGCGACGGAGGGGCGGCCCGGCTACACCCACCAGAGGGTGGCGGCCCTGCGCAGGCGGGGGCGCGGCTGCTGCGTGGTCGCCCCGGTCGTCCTGCACGGGCGGGCGTGGGGCGAGCTGTACGTGGCCCGGCCGGTCGGCGCCCCCGTCTTCCTGCGGGGCGACGCCGACTTCGCGACGGTGCTGGCCGCCGTCGTCGCCGCCGGGATCGCGCAGACCGAGCGGCTGGAGGAGGCGCGGCGGCTCGCGTACACGGACGCGCTCACCGGGCTGGCCAACCGCCGGGCCGTGGACGCGCGGCTGGACGAGGCGATCGAGCGGCACCGCCGGGACGGGGCCGTGGTCAGTCTCGTCGTGTGCGATCTGAACGGGCTCAAGCGGGTCAACGACACGCTGGGGCACGCCGTCGGCGACCGGCTCCTCGAACGGTTCGGGACCGTGCTGTCCCTGTGCGGGGCCATGCTGCCCGGCGCCCTGGCGGGGCGGCTCGGCGGGGACGAGTTC
>NZ_LIRG01000670.1:0-140 GCF_001419695.1 Streptomyces prasinopilosus | reverse complement strand
CGCCATCGGGCCGGTGCGTTCCGCCCGGCGGCTCTTCCGGCTGGCCGACGCGGCGCAGTACCGCGCGAAGGCCGAAGGGGCGTCCCGTCCCGTCGTCGCCGGGCGGGAGGGTCCGGGCGATCCGATCGTGCGCCTGGCGG
>NZ_LIRG01000067.1 GCF_001419695.1 Streptomyces prasinopilosus | reverse complement strand
TCCCCGCCGGACCGGCGGGGACCGGGTCCGTCACGGGACGGCCAGGGTGCACACCCCGCTGGCGGGGTCGAAGAGCTGCAGGTCCCTGATCATCTTCAGGACGATCCGGTGGTGCCCCCGCTGGTTGGGGTGCAGGCCGTCGTTGAGCAGGGAGAGGGGGACCTTGCCGCCGTTGCCGTTCAGCCAGTCGTCGTGGTGGTCGATGAAGACGGCCTTCTCCTGGGCCGCGACCTCGCCCATGGTCTGCGCGTAGCGCCAGAGCTCGGCGCGGCCGGACCACCTCGCCGGGTCGACCGGGTTCGGGGCCTGGAGGAGGGGCACGGGGGAGCCGGGCAGGGCGCGGATGGAACGCACGAGCGAGACGAGGTTGGCCCGGTACCCGGCGAGACCGATCCCCGGCGTCGCGATGTCGTTCGTGCCGATCATCAGGGAGACGACGTGCGGCGAGAAGGCGGAGACCCGCTCGCCGAACGCGGCGACGAGGTCGGCGCTGGTGGCGCCGCTCACCCCGGTGTCGATCACGAAGTCCCGGTTCTTCGGCTTGCCGAGTTCCCAGCGGACGCGTTCCGTCCAGTGTTCGGGGTAACTGCGCCAGCCGTTGGTGTGCAGCGCGCCGTGGGTGATGCTGTCGCCGGTGAAGAGCCAGGTGGCGGGGGTGTCGCTGTTGAGGATCGTGGCGAGGCGACCCGCGTCCGCGAGGGCCGGAGCGGGACTCTGGGCCACGAGTTCGGCCTCGGTGAGCACCCGGTCCCAGACCGCGGCCCGTTCGATGGTGCCGGTGAAGAACCACTCGCCGCCCGCGCGGGTGCTGTCGAGGTTGCGTCCGAGGGCGAGCGCCGTCAGGCCGGAGACGCTGCGGAAGAAGGGGCGGGCCGCGGTCTCGAACACCTTCCGGCCGCCCACGTGCAACCGGGTGCCCGTGCCGTCGACCGTGACGGCGACGGTGTGGCTCCGCCCGTCGGCGTAACGTGTCCTGGTCATGACATTCGCGAGGACGGCGTCCTTCTCCCGCACGGAGAACTGCAGGGCGCCGTTGCTCACGGTCAGGGTGACGTTCGAGGAGGGGACGGTCGGGTCCGAGGCACTGAGCAGCGTCATCGCCTGGTTGCGGCTGGTGGTGCGGAAGGTGGCGACGATCGTCCCCGTGGCGAGCGGCGCGACCGCGCCCACCCGGGCCGACAGGTCGACGTGCCCGCTGCCGTCCAGGTCCACGGGAGTGGTGTGGTCCAGCACCGGGCCGGAGAGCGGGGCTGCGACGGCACGGCCGGCCAGGGGAGTGGCCAGGGCCGCCGCACCGGCGGTAAGGAGAAGGGAACGTCTGCGCACGGTGGGCTCCTCGTCGGGATCGGGAGTGAGCGGGCTCGCCCGGACGGGGCGCCGGCGCGGCCCGCCGGCTCCCGGAGGGACACGCCGCCGCCCGTACCGGGGTGACGCGGTCGTGGAGGCTGGTGGCCGCCGGGCGGTGCGCGGCCGTCCCGCACACCGCCCGGCGGCTGTCACGGGGCGCTCGCCGCGCTTCCCGACAGGGAGAGCGTGACGCTCTCCCCGGTGCCCTGCGGGTGCACGCAGTGCCAGCGGTGGCCCTCGGGGGTGGCGGTCGCCTCCGGGAAGGCGGTGGCGCAGGCGTCGTCCGCCTTCCAGCAGCGGGTGCGGAAGGGGCAGCCGGACGGCGGGTTGGTCGCTGAGGGAACCGGGCCGTGCAGCACGATCCGCTCCGGGCGCTCCAGCAGGCTCGGCGTGGCGGAGAGCAGCGCCTCGGTGTAGGGGTGGCGGGTCCCGCCGGTCACCTGCCCGGCCCCGCCCTCCTCGACGACGCGGCCCAGGTAGAGCACGGCGATGCGGTCCGCGAGGTAGCGCACGGTCTGCACGTCGTGGGAGATGAACACCATGCCCAGGCCGAGCCGGGCGCGCAGATCCACCAGGAGGTTGAGGATCTGGGCGCGCACCGAGACGTCCAGGGCGCTGGTGGGCTCGTCGGCGACGATCAGCTCCGGCTCCAGGGCCAGGGCGCGGGCGATGGCCACCCGCTGGCGCTGACCGCCGGAGAGCTGGCCGGGCAGCGCCTCCAGGGTGTGCCCGGGCAGGCCGACCAGGTCGAGGAGTTCCCCGACGCGCCGTTCGCGCTCGGCGCGGGTGCCGCGGCGGTGCACGTCCAGCGGGTCGCGCAGGATCCGGCGGACCGGCAGCCTCGGGTTCAGCGCGGTGGAGGGGTCCTGGAAGATCACGCCGACACTGGCGCCGAAGTCGTCACGGCGCTCGGCCGCGGGCATCTCCCACAGGTCCCGGCCCTTGAAGTACACCCGCCCCTCCGTGGGGCGCTGCAGCCCGGTGACCACCCGGGCCAGGGTCGACTTGCCGCAGCCCGACTCGCCGACCAGGCCGAGGATCTCGCCGCGCCGCACCTCCAGGGAGGCGTCGGTCAGGGCGTGCACGGCGTCCCTGCGCAGGATGCCGCCGCTGCGGGCCTTGTGCCGTACGTGGATGCGGTCGAGCCGGACGAGGGGGTCCGTCGCAGGGGCCTTCGTGGGGTCCATCGTGGTGTCCTCCGGGGCGGTCATCGGGCGCTTTCCAGCGACTCGGCCGACCGGTCGACGGGCGCCGGGTGGTGGCAGGCGAAGAGGTGGTCCGGCGCCCCGTCACGGTCGGCGGCGGGCGGCGGGGTGGTGGCGCACAGCTCGGTGGCGGCGGCGCAGCGGGAGGCGAACCGGCAGCCGGCGCCGAACGCCCTGGGCGCCGGCACCACACCGCGGATCTGGTGCAGCCGCTCCGTGCCGGCCTCCAGCGAGACGACGGAACCGAGCAGTCCGCGGCTGTAGTGGTGGGCGGGGTCGGTCAGCAGGGAACGGGTGGCGCCGGCCTCGGCGACCTGGCCCGCGTACATCACCGCGATGCGGTGGGCGAGGTCGCCGACCAGGGCCAGGTCGTGGGAGACCAGGACCATGGCGAAGCCGAGCTCGTCGCGGAGCCTGACCAGGAGCTCGACGACCTGGGCCTGCACGGTGACGTCGAGCGCCGTGGTCGGTTCGTCGGCGATGAGCAGCCGGGGGCTGCGGGAGAGGGCCATGGCGATCAGCACGCGCTGGCGCTGGCCGCCGGAGAGCTCGTGGGGGTAGCTGCGCAGCGTGCGCTCGGGCGACAGGCCGACCAGGTCGAGGAGTTCGGCCGGGGTGCGGGTGCCGCCGCGGGAGGTGAGGCGCTTGAGCTGGGTGCCGATGAGGACGGACGGGTTCAGGGACGACATGGCGTCCTGGTAGACCATCGCGATCTCGGGGCCCATCAGCGCCCGGCGCTCCTTGGGCGCCATGGTCAGCAGGTCGCGCCCGCGGTAGAGGATCTGGCCCTCCGCCTCGGCGTTGCGGGCCAGCAGGCCCATGACGGCGAGGCTGGTGATGGACTTGCCGCAGCCGGACTCGCCGACCAGTCCGAGGGTCTCGCCCTCGCGGACGGTGAAGGAGATGCCGTCCACGACACGGGTGTCGCCGTAGCGGTCGGGGAAGCGGATGGTCAGGTCGCGCACGACGAGCAGTTCGGCGGCGTCCTCGGCCAGCGGCGGCACGGAGGGCTCCATGGCCGTCAGGCGGGTGGCGAGCTCGGTGAGCGCGGTGCGCATCTCGGGGGTCTCGGCGACGGGCGCGGCGGCGGTGGCGACGTCCTTGCCGTCCTCGGCGCCGCCGGCACGGGCCTTGTCCGGGGAGGCCGCGGCGTCCGTCATGCCCTCGGACAGGACGTTGAGGGCGAGGACCGTGAGCAGCAGGCACAGACCGGGGAAGAGGGTCGCCCACCAGCCGCCGGACAGCAGGATCTGCCGGCCGTAGGCCAGCACGCTGCCCCAGCTGGGGTCGGGGTCCTGCACACCGGCGCCGATGAAGGACAGGCTCGCCTCGAAGATGATCGAGTCGGCGACCATGACGGTGGCGAACACCAGCACGGGGGCGGCGCAGTTGATCGCGACGTGGCGGGCCACGATGTAGCCGCGGCGGGCGCCGATGACCTGTTCGGCGGCCACGTAGTCCTCGCCGTACTGCTCCAGGACGTTGGCGCGCACGACCCTCGCGAGGGAGGGGGAGTAGACGAAGGCGATGGTGAAGATGATCACCGGGACGCTCGGGCCGAACACGGCGACGAGCACGGCGGCCAGCGCGATCGGCGGGAACGACATGACGACGTCGAGGGCGCGCATGACGCTCTCGTCGGCGAACTTGCGCGAGGTGGCGGCCAGGGCCCCCAGGAACGAGCCGATGGTCAGGGCGAGCAGGGTCGCGCCCAGACCGATCACGAGGGAGTAGCGGGCGCCGTGCACCACGCGGGCGAACACGTCGCGGCCGGCCCGGTCGGTGCCGAACCAGTGGTCGGCGCCGGGCGGCTGGGCGGGGATGCCGGTGGCCAGGGGGTCCTGGG
Organism: Streptomyces prasinopilosus; assembly: GCF_001419695.1. Classification (GTDB taxonomy): domain Bacteria; phylum Actinomycetota; class Actinomycetes; order Streptomycetales; family Streptomycetaceae; genus Streptomyces; species Streptomyces prasinopilosus. The sequence goes on along the minus strand of NZ_LIRG01000067.1, from coordinate 3,760 downwards.
TGAGCAGCGGGGCGAAGACCGCGCTCAGGACCACCACGACGAGGACCCCGAGGGCGATCCGGGAGGGCACGGGCAGGCGGCGCAGGCGGGTGCCGGGGGCCAGCTTCTCGGCGAGGGAGCGTGGGGCGAACATCACACCGTCCTGATGCGCGGGTTGACGAGCAGGTAGAGCAGGTCGACGACGACGTTGACGACCAGGAAGGCGATCGCGATGGTGAGCACGGTGCCCTGCACGAGTCCGACGTCGCCTCCGGTGACGCCCTCGAGGATCAGCTTGCCCATGCCGGGCAGGTCGAAGATCGCCTCGATGACGACGGCGCCGCTGAGCATGTACCCGACCTTGACGCCGAGCACGGTCAGCGGGGTGACCAGGGCGTTGCGCAGGGCCGAGCGGACGATCATCAGGGGCGGCAGGCCGCTGCCGCGGGCGGTGCGGATGTAGTCGCGGTCGAGTTCGGTGACCATCGAGGTGCGGATGAGGCGGGCCAGGGAGGCGGCGACCGGCAGCGCGAGCGCGATCGCGGGCAGGGCCATGCTCTCCAGCCAGCCGCCGAAGGAGTCGGCCGGGTTGACGTAGCCGCCGGTCGGCAGGAGCTGCATGTTCAGTGCGAACTGCTGGATGAGCAGGACGCCGAGCCAGAACGAGGGCAGGGCGATGCCGGCCATCGACAGCACCCGGAAGACCTGGTCGGGCCAGCGGTCCCGGTAGACGGCGCTGGTGACACCGAAGACCAGGGCCAGCACGATGGCCAGCGCGAGGCCGAGCAGCGTCAGCTGCAGGGTGAGCGGGAACGCGGTGGCGATGCGGTCGACGACGGGCTGACTCGGCGGCACGGTGACCCCGAGGTCCCCCTGCACCAGATCGGCCAGGAAGGCGAAGTACCGCACCGGCAGCGGGTCGTTGAGGCCTTGTGCCTCGGCGAACGCGGCACGGGCCTCGGGGCTCGCGCTGTCACCGAGCGCGTTGTACGCGGGGTCGACCGGTGAGAACTGCAGCACCACGAAGACCAGCAGCGCGATGCCGAGGATCATCACCGGCATCATCGCGACGCGGCGCAGCGCGAGCCGGAGAAATGCAACCATCGTGAGGTTCCTAGAGATTGGGGGCCGGTCGCCGCCGCCGCCCTCAGGGCGGCGGCGGCGACCCGACGGTCCGGGCGGACGAGGCTCAGGCGCGGCCGACGTCGACGAAGGACAGTCCGGTGGTGGGCAGCGGCCTGAAGCCCGTCAGCGTGCCGTCGCGCCAGGCGGTGGGCAGCTTGCGGTGCAGCACCGGGTAGAGGGCCGCCTCGTCGGCGACCAGGTCGGTGACCTCGCCCCACAGCTGCTTGCGCTTCTCGGCGTCCGCCTCCCGGGCGGCCTCGTCGAGCAGCGACCGGGTCTTCTTGTAGGCGGCGGAACCCTTCCAGCCGTAACGGTTCTCCGGCCAGAAGCCGTAGTAGAACCAGCGCAGCAGCAGGTCGGCGTCGTTGCCGAAGACCGACGGGTCGCCGGGCGCGGCCAGGACCTCGAAATCGCCCTTGTCGACCTTGGCGTACTGGGCGGGGGACTGGGCGATGTCGAGCTTGGCGTCGATGCCGACCGCGGCCCAGCTCTCCTTGATCAGCGGGGCGATGTCCTTGACCCAGCCGGTGTCGGTGACCAGCAGCGTGAAGGACAGCTTGCCCGCGCCCGCGTCGGCGAGCAGCTTCTTGGCCCTGGCGGGGTCGTGGGCGTAGACCGTGGAGGCCTTCCGGTAGTCCGGGTGCGTGGCCTGGACGTACCCCGTGGCGGCCTCGGCGTTGCCCAGCAGCGCGGTGGAGATGATCTTCTCGGTGTCCAGGGCGTAGTGCAGCGCCTGGCGCACCCGCTTGTCCTCGAAGCGCTTGTCGGCGCAGTTGAACATCAGGAAGAGCAGCCCGAAGGACTGCACGGACTCCACCTTGTCCTTGCCGGTGAAGCCCTTGACGTCGATGTAGGGCACGTCCTCGATGGCCTGCACACGACCGGACTTCAGGGCGCTGACCCGCGCGGACGGGTCGGACATGAGGCGCCAGACCATCTTCTTGGCCTTGGCCGGGTGCGGGCCGTTGTACTTGTCGTACGCCTCCATGACGATCTTGTCCTCGCGGACCGCCGACACGAAGCGGTACGGACCCGAGCCGACGGGCTTGGCGTCGAAGGCCTTGGCGTCGGCGCCGGCGATCTTCTTCGGCACGATCCGCACCACGGATATGCGCGAGGGGAAGAGGGCGAAGGGGTGCTTCAGCTTGAACTCGACCGTCGACCCGTCGACCGCCTTCACCTGGTCGATGAAGGGGACGAACTGCGCCATCAGCGAGGCGTTCTTCGGGTCGAGGACCCGCTCGAAGCTGAACACCACGTCGTCCGCGGTGACCGCCGAACCGTCGTGGAACGTCGCGCCCTCGCGCAGGGTGGCCCGGTAGGTGGTCGCGTTGATCTTCTTGGGCATCTCGGTGGCCAGCGTCGGCCGGGCGACGAGCGTGGCCGGGTCGAGGTCCACCAGGCCCTCGAAGATGTGCATGTTGGCCGCGAACGGCGTCGCGCCCGAGGTGATCATCGGGTCGAAGCCCGTGGACAGCGGGTAGGAGAGACCGGCCTCGATGGTGTCGGTGCCGGCACCGCTCCCGGAACCGCCGGACTCGTCGTTGGTGCTGCCGGGGCCGCCGCAGGCGGACAGACTCGCGGTGATCGCGGTCGCCACACCGAGGGCGCTGGTGTATCTCATGAAGGTACGGCGGTCGAAGCCGGCTGCGCTGCGCGCGGACAAGGTTCCTCCAGGCGGGAAAATGACGTGCAAAGGGCGATGTCGGGAAGAGGCGGGCGCGAACGGTACCTCATCGCCTGTGCATCAGACGTCTGATGTCTGATGCTTGATAGCGTGGGAACGTAGCTCGGCTAGGGAGAGGGGTCAAGAGGTGGCGGTGGGACAGGGGGCGGACCGGCGGACGATGCCGGAGCCCAAGACAGCACGGCAGCCGTTGCGGCAAGAGGTCGTCGACGGCATCAAGGCCTACATTCTGCGCAACGAACTGCGTCCGGGGGACCCGCTTCCGACCGAGCCGGCCCTGTGCGAGGCGCTGGGTGCCAGCCGTTCCAGTGTGCGGGAGGCGATCAGGATCCTCACCGCGCTCGACATCGTCGAGGTGCGGCACGGCCACGGGACCTACGTCGGGCGGCTGAGCCTGTCCGCGCTGGTGGAGAGCCTGACCTTCCGCGGCCTGCTCAGCCCGGACGACGACTTCCAGGTGCTGTCGGACCTCATCGAGGTCCGGGAGCTGTTCGAACGCGGCATGGCCGAACGGCTCGTGACGTCCCTGAGCGCCGGGCAGATCCACCGCCTCGGGGAGCTCGTCGACGACATGCGCCGAGCCGGCGCCGGCGAGGGGCGGGGCTTCGTCGAGGCCGACCGGGCCTTCCACACCCTCCTCCTCGCCCCCCTCGGCAACGACCTCGTCGGGCAGTTGTCCGCGGCCTTCTGGGACGTCTACGTCATCGTCGCGCCGCACCTCGACGTCTTCACGCACGAGCACGAGGCGGCGACCATCGCCAACCACCAGCGCATCGTGGACGCCGTCCGGGACCGGGATCCCGTCGAGTTCGCGGCCGCCCTGGCCGATCACTACGCGCCGGTGCGCCGGCGCATCGCGGAGGCGCGCGCCCGCCGCTGACCGGGGGTTCTTCCGACGGCGGAGGCCGCTGCGCCCCGGAGCGGCCTCCGCCTCGCCGCGGGGTCCCGGCCCCGCCGCCGGGGGCCGGG
>NZ_LIRG01000669.1 GCF_001419695.1 Streptomyces prasinopilosus | reverse complement strand
TGCCGCCGTTCCCGCTCCCGCCGCCGCACGCGGTGAGCAGCAGGCCGCTCGCCGCCGTGAGCGCGACCAGGGCGGCCCGGAGGCGGCGTGCCCCCCGGCGCGTCCCGGCGCCTTCCCTTCGTACCGCCCTCGTCCCGTCCGTCGCCGGGTCCGTCGTCCGCTTCATCGTCCGTTCCCCCTGCTGCCGGTGGCGTCGACTTCCTGCGACTGTGACGCCGGAGTGGGGCGGAACGTGCGCTACGGGGCGTTGCGGACGGGTCTCGAAGCGGGCACGGAACCGGCCCGCCGAGACCGGCGGGTGACGTTCCGCCGGCCCGGGCCGGACCCGGGGCCCGCCGTCACGACACCACGTCCTTGCGGGCGAAGCCGCGGAAGGCCAGCGCGAACAGCACGAGCGCGTACGTCACCGAGACCGCGGTGCCCTGGATCATGCCGGACCACTGCGGGGTGGGCTGGACGGCGTCGGCCCAGGCGAACTGCCAGTGCGCGGGCAGGAAGTGCCGCCAGTCGCCGAGGGCGGTCACCGCGTCCAGGACGTTGCCGACGATGGTCAGGCCGACGGCGCCGCCGACCGCGCCCAGCGGGGCGTCGGTGCGGGTCGACAGCCAGAACGCGAGTCCGGCGGTGACCAGCTGGGACACGAAGATGTAGCCCACGACCACCACGAGCCGCTGGGCCGCCGTCGCGGGGTCGAGCGAACCGCCGGTGGGGATCTGCAGCGGGCCCCACCCGTAGGCGGCCGTGCCGACGAGGAGCGCGACCACCGGCAGCAGCACCATCGCGGCGAGGCTGAGTCCCAGGCCGACGACGAGCTTGGACCACAGCAGCCGCATCCTCGGCACCGGGGCGGCGAGGAGGTAGCGCAGCGAGGACCAGCCGGCCTCCGAGGCGACCGTGTCCCCGCAGAACAGGGCGACGGGGATGACGAGGAGGAAGCCGGCCGAGACGAACAGGTTGACGGCGGCGAAGTTGGCGCCGGACGCGGTGGCCGTGTCCATCAGGGTCACCCGGCCCTCGCGGCCCTCCGGCTCGCCCCCGATGGCGAAGGCGACGGCCAGCACGAACGGCAGGGCGGCGAGGATCGCGCCCATGACGAGGGTGCGGCGGCGCTTGAGCTGCCGGACCAGTTCGACCCGCAGCGGCAGCGTGCGGCCCGCGCGGTAGCCGTCGGCCGTCTCCACCGGCCGCTCCGGGCCCGCCGGCCGTCCGGAGCCGGTGACCCCGGCGGGCTCGGCGGGTCCCCCGGGCCCGGTCCGTGCGTCGAGCGCGCTCATGCGGGACCTCCGATCATCGTGAGGAAGGCGTCTTCGAGGCGGCGGTGCGGGCCGACCGACACCACCGGCACGTCCAGCCGCACCAGGTCGGCGACCAGGCGCGGGGCGGTGCCGTCGGCGTCGAGGCGGACCAGCAGCCCGTCGTCGGTGGGGACCGCCGAGGCGACGCCCGGCAGGGCGGCCACCTTCCCGGCGAGCGGTTCGTCCACGGGGGACGCGGTGCCGACGAGCAGGGTGTCGCCGGAGCCGACGATCTCGTGCACCGGACCGGCCTGGACCAGTTGCCCGCGGTCCATGACGACGAGGTGGGTGCAGGACTGCTCGACCTCGGAGAGCAGGTGGCTGGAGACGATCACCGTGCGCCCGCCGGCCGCGTACCGGATCATCACCTCGCGCATCTCGCGGATCTGGGGCGGGTCCAGGCCGTTGGTCGGTTCGTCCAGGATGAGCAGGTCCGGCAGGCCGAGCATGGCCTGGGCGATGGCGAGGCGCTGGCGCATGCCCTGGGAGTAGGTGCGCACCGCGCGGGCGAGGGCGTCGCCGAGGCCCGCGATCTCCAGGGCCTCCTCCATGCGGGAGTCCTGTGGCGGGCGGCCGGTGGCCCGCCAGTACAGTTCCAGGTTCTCCCGGCCGGACAGGTGCGGGAGGAAGCCCGCGCCCTCGACGAAGGCCCCGACCCGGGAGAGCACCGGCGCGCCGGGGCGGACGGCGTGGCCGAAGACGCGGATCTCGCCGTCGTCGGGCTTGATCAGGCCCATCAGCATGCGCAGGGTGGTGGTCTTGCCCGCGCCGTTCGGCCCGAGCAGGCCGAGGACCTGGCCCTTCTCCACGCGGAACGACAGGTCGCGTACGGCGTACCGGTCGGCGGAGCGGGCGTAGCGCTTGCTGAGGCCGGTGATCTGCAGCGGCACGCCGGCGAGCGCGGGGTCGGGGGGTGTGGCCGTGGTGCGGCGGCGGCCGGTGAGCACGAGGGCGAGGGCGGCGGCGGCTCCGGCGGCCGGCAGCCACCACACCCAGGAGGGCAGCGGTGCCGCGGCGGTGGCGACCTCGGGCGCGGTGGGCACGGTGAGGTCGCCCTTCAGGGAGACCGTGTACGTGGCCGGGGCGGCCGGGGAGGCGTAGCCGAGGTCGGTGGAGGCGAGGACGAGCCGCAGGCGGTGGCCCTGGCGGACTTCGTGGTCGACGGCCGGGAACGTGACGGTGACGTCCTTGCCCGCCCCGGCGTCCTCGATCCTCAGCGGCGTGACCAGTTGGGAGGGCAGTACCTGCCGGCGTCCGTCCGGGCCGACGTCGTACACCTTGCCGAAGAGGACGGCGTCGTCGCCGGTCGACTTCACGTGGACGGTGGCGGTCGGCGAGCCGGTGATCCGCAGGTCGCGGGTGACCGGGGCGGACTCGAAGCGGGCGTGCTGGCCGGGGAAGTCCAGGGAGACGCCGACGCCGAGGGAGGAGAGCTGGGAGAGGCCGCCGGCACCGCCGAGGCCGGGCAGGGCGGAGACGGCGGGCGGGCTGGCGCCGGCCGGGTTGGCGAAGCTCTGCTCGCGTCCGGTGAGCGGGATGTCCTTCCCGCCGCCGGTCAGGCCCGGGTAGCGGTCGGCGCTCGCGCCGCTCAGCACGGCCCGGCCGTCGGTGGAGTCGACGCCTCCGGTGCGGGTGACGCGGAAGGCGGGGCCGGTGTCGGCGCCCTCGTCGTCCTTCAGGTACCGGTCGAACCAGGCCCGGGTGCGGGCGCGGACGCGGTCCGCCTCCGGTTCCCCGCCGTCGTGTCCGCCGGCGATCCAGTCGACGTCGACCGGGGCGCCGTTCGCGCGGATCGCCTTCGCGGCGGCGTCGGCGTGGCCGAGCGGGAACAGCGAGTCGGACTGGCCCTGCATCAGCAGGGTCGGCACGTCGATGCGGTCGGCGACGGCGGACGGGGAGCGTTCCTCCAGGAGCGCGATCGCTTCCGCGTCCGGGGTGCCGGACTCGGCGACCCGTTCGTACATCCGGCACAGCGCGGGCTCGAACTTCTCGCAGCCGCCGCCGGAGTTGACGAAGATGCCCGCCCACAGCCTCTTGAACACGCCGTTCGGGAAGAGCGCTTCGGCGAGGTCGAAGTAGGTGATCGCGGGGGCGAGGGCGTCCACCCGGTCGTCGTGCCCGGCGGTCAGCAGGGCGATGGCGCCGCCGTAGGAGGCGCCGGCCATGCCGAGGCGCGGGTCGCCGTCCCCGTCCAGCGCGACCTCGGGCTGTTCGGCGAGCCAGTCGATGAGCCGGGAGACGTCGGCGACCTCGCCGTCCGGGTCGTTCAGCCCGATCTTCCCGGTGGACTTCCCGAAGCTGCGCGCGGACCAGGTGAGGACGGCGTACCCCTCGCGCGCGAGGTCCTCGGCCTGCTGCCGTACGTCGTCCTTGCTGCCGCCGAAGCCGTGCCCGAGCAGGACGGCGGGGCGGCGGCCGTCCGGGCCGGCGGTGAAGTACGAGGTGTCGATGCGCACTCCGCCGCCGGTCGCCACCGTCCGGTCGGCGCGGTCGACCGCGGGCGCCGGGTCGTCGGAGGCGACGGCGGTCCAGGTGCCGGCCCCGGCGAGCACGACGGCGGCGGCCACGGCGGCGGCGGTCCGTCGCGGCCGCCGTGACCGGAGCCACCGCGGGCGGGGCAGTCGAAGATCCATGCGTCAACCGTACGGGGTACGTCCGGGGGTCCGACGCCGCCCGGGGACCGAACCCGGGGACCTCCCGGCGGCGTACGCGGGGCCGGGCCGTACTGCGTCCGCAGTAGCGGCGGTGCCCGGTCCCGGCCGGGACGCGCCAAGGCCGCCCGCAGGGGCGGGCGGCCTCCGGACGGAGCGGGTGTCAGCACTGGTGGAAGCTGATGTGCCCGTCACCGTTCTCGTCGACCGAGTCGCCCCAGAAGTTGTCCTCCGAGGTCCAGCCGTAGGTGTCGGTGCCCGCGACCCGGACGTACCACCACGTGTTGCCGTAGGAGTTGTAGGTCCAGCAGTGGAGGTAGATCATGGAACCGCCGCCGGCCCACCCCGTGTTCCAGCATCCGGACTGGTAGGGCCCGCTCTTGAGGTTGACGCCGTAGTTCCAGTAGATGTACCCGCGTCCCTCCCCGTTGGCCTGGGGGGTCCAGCACTCCGCCTGCGGGGCGGCCTGTGCGGCCGGCGTGATCGCGGCGCTGACACCGAACGCCATGAGGACGGCGAGCAGGATGGTGACGGCCGCCCGGACCGGACGGCGCTGTGATGTGGTGCTCGACATGTGAGGACCCCTCCCCCTTGATGGCATGTACAGAGCAGATTAGAAAGAGGGGGCCGCCCCGTCATTGACGGAGCGCGCCGGGGGATTGACGATGCGCGCCCGGCACACTTCCCGGGGGCCGGCGATCCGCACGGTATGACCCAGGGGGGACGTCACCATGCGCGAAACCGTCTACAGCAACGACCACTTACCGGCCGCCGAGCGCTACGAGTGGTTCCGCGACCTGCTCCGGCAGACGTTCCTGCCGACCAATGTCACCAGCGAGGACGCCCACGACTTCCGCGTCTCCTTCAGGCACATCGACATGGGGGCCGCACGGGTCGACGTGCTCGACTACCCGTCACTGCACTCCAGGCGCACCCCGAAGCTGGTGCGCGCGGAGGACCTGGACGTCTACTGGCTGTGCCTGAACACGGGAGGCAGTCAGGGAGCATCCAGCGACCGACGCGAGGTGGCCCTGGCCCCCGGGGACCTGGTCCTCCTGGACATCGGCCGGGCGTTCGACACCTGGGCGCGCCCCGAGGGGTCCACGGCAGGAACCATTTCCGTGGCCCTCCCGCGCGAGGCGGTGGCGCTCCCGCGGCGGACCCTGGACCGCCTGGTGACCACCCGGCTGGACTGCGGCACGGGGACGGGGGCGCTGCTGGCCTCCTTCCTGCACCGCCTGGTCGCCGACACCCGCCCGTACGGACCGCACGACGGCGTACGCCTGGGTGGCGTGCTGACGGATCTCGCGGTGGCGACGCTGGCCCACCACGGCGACGCGGAGGGCGCGGTTCCGGCGGAGGTCCGCCGGCAGGTCCTGCTGACCGGCGTCCACGCCTTCATCGACCGCCACCTCGGTGCGCGGCAGCTCACCCCGGAGGCGATCGCCGCCGCCCACCACGTCTCCGTACGCCACCTGCACCGGCTCTTCCGTGAGCAGGGGACGACCGTGGGCGAGTGGATCCGCCGCCGGCGGCTGGAACGCTGCCGCCAGGACCTGCTCACCCCGGCCTGTGCGGAACTGAGCGTCCGGGCGATCGGAGCGCGCTGGGGTTTCCGGCACGCCTCGGAGTTCAGCAGGGCCTTCAGCGGCGCGTACGGCATGCCGCCCGGCGAGTACCGGCGGCGGGCGGGACGCGAGGGCCGGCGGCCCGGGGCGGCGTAGCCCTCCGGCCGGCCCGCCGGCGCCACGCGCGACGAGGGCCGGGGCGAACGAGCCGCCGGGGCGGGGCGGCCGGCGTGCCGTCACACGCGCCGCGGGCCTACGGGCCGGAGCCCTCGGACCGCTGCCTGCGGGCCGGATCCCTCGGGTCCATACCTCCGGCGCGGGGCCGTA
>NZ_LIRG01000668.1 GCF_001419695.1 Streptomyces prasinopilosus | reverse complement strand
GGGCGCGGTGGGCGGCGGCGGCCAGCTCCGGGGTGTCGTAGGGGGTGATCTCGTGCAGCGGCCAGACGGCGTAGAGGTGGCTGAGGTGACGGTGGTCGTAGGAGTCGGCGAGGTCCGGCCGGGCCCATTCGGCCAGTGCGCCGTCCTCGTTGATCCGGTGCGGCGGGAGCCGGTCGGCGAGGGCCCGCCAGCGGTCGGCGTGCTCGGGGTGGCGGTCGGCGGCGGTGCGCAGCGCGTGCCGGGCGGCGGAGAGGTCCATGGCCGCGTTGACCGTCCCCCAGCCGGCGTTCGCGGGGCGGTTCTCGGGCGAGTAGGAGGGGACGACGGCCAGCTGCCCCTCGTCGTCGGTGCGGGTGAGGAAGTCCTCGTAGAACAGGGCGACTTCGGCGAGGGCGGCGGTGGTGCGGGGGTCGTGCGCGCCGCGGGTGTCGTCGTGGTCGACGAGCGGCCCGAGCAGCCAGTCGGCGCCCGCCGTCCACAGGTGCAGCGGGTACTCGCGGTCGAAGTGGTAGGAGTGCCCGGACTCGCCGTCGGAGTGCGCGGGCGCGACCACGCCCCGGGCGCCGAAGACCTCGCGGGCGTTGTCCCGCCAGTCGGGCAGCTGGCGCTGGACGAGGGACGCCAGTGCCTCGGTGACCTCCGGGAGGGCCGCCGCGGCGGCGGAGGCGGTCTGGAGGTTGAGGTTGGCGTCGTGGGTGAAGGCGCCGGACCAGGCGGTGTCCCAGTCCCCGGTCCACAAGCCGGTGAGACGGGGCGGGAACAGGCCGCCGGAGGACAGCAGGTGGTAGCGGCCGGCCGCGAAGAGGCGTTCGAGCAGGGCGGCGCTGCGCGGCCGGGCCAGCAGCTCCGATCCCGGCAGGGCGCGTTCGGCCGGGTCGGCGGCCAGGTCGAGGGTGACGCGCTCGTAGGCGGTGCGGTGGAGGGACAGGTGCCGGGCGAGGAGGGCGTCGTACGCCTCGGCGAGGGCCCCGGGCGCCGCCGGGGCCTCCCCGGCCGTGCGGCCGCCCGCGCCTTCGTTTCCGGCGGGTCCGTCCTCGGTGCGCCCGTCCTGGATGCGCCCGTCTTCGGTGAGCAGGCTCCGCAGGGCGCGCCCCTCGGCCGTCACGTCCGTCTCCCCGGTGTGCCGGCGCACCCGGGTGAGCAGGAGCACGGAGCGCGCGCCCTCGACCCGCACGCCCGGCGGGGCGAGGACCGTCGTGCCGCCGGTGACGGCGACCAGGGTGACGCCGGTGTAGGCGAGGTCGCTGTCCGGGTAGCGGGCGCGCAGGCTCAGCAGGGCGCCCTCGGCGGTGAGGACGGAGCCGTGTCCGACGCCGAGCGAGCGGGGGGCGCCGGGAAGGCGGGGATCCAGGCGGATGTCGAGGGCGAGGTCCGGCCCGGTGACGTACTGGACGATCACGTCGTCGGCGCGGGAGACGAAGGCGCGGCCGGTCCGGCCGGCGCGGGTGGCCTCCGCCACGCCGGTGCGGAAGTCGACGGAGCGGCGGTGGGGCGGGGCCCCGGTGTCGTCCGGGGTGCCGGCGGGCCGGCGCAGGCGCACCTGGAAGGCGGGGTGGAAGGGCCGTACCCACCGGAGCGGGCGGCCGTCGGTGAAGGTCTCGGCGGCGCTCGCGTCCCCGGCGAGCAACCGGTCCTGGAGGGCCGGGAGCGCGCCGGCCAGCCGGGGCGGCAGCCGGTCCTCGTCGGCGCCGACCGGGCGGACCAGGGTGTGGTGGGTGACGACGAGCCGTTCGTCGTCCGGGTCGCCGAACACGAGGGCGCCGTGGTGGCCGTTCCCGCTCAGGAAGGCGTCCTCCCAGCGGGCGGCGGGCCGCGGCTCCCAGGTTCCGTGGACGGGCGCGGTCCCGTCTGCCGGTGTGCCCGGGGGTGCGCTCACGGGCGGGGGCGCGGGGTCGTCCGTGCGCGTGTCCATGGACGTGTTCACGGGTGTGTTCACGGGCGCAGCACCGCCGCACCGTGGCGCTCGAGGGTGACCCGGCCGGTGACGTCGGTGCCGGTGAGCAGGTCGTGGTGGGGACCCGGCAGGTCGACGGCGACCGGTTCGCGGCCGTGGTTGAGCAGGAACAGCAGGTCGCCCCGGCGTACCGCCTCGACCTGGTCGGGCAGTCCGTCGAGCACCGGCCGCACGCCCGCGTCGGCGGCGATCCGGGTGAGCAGGTCGCGCAGCGCCCCGGGTTCCGGGAGCGTCGAGACGTACCAGGCGCGCCCCTTGCGCAGGACGGCGGGCAGTCCGTCGAGTTCGCCGCCCCGGTAGGGCGTCGTGGCGTCCGCGGTGCCGTCGGCCTCCAGTTCCTCGGACCACAGGGTGCCGCGGAAGCCCTCGCAGGCGACGGTCTCCCCCGCGTCCAGCGGCCACCACTCGTGCAGGGTGCGGATGCCGAAGAGGTCCCTCAGCCGGGCGTCCATGCCGCCGGGCCGCACCCGGTCGTCCTCGTCGGCGACGCCGGTCAGGAAGCCGCAGACGAGGGTGCCGCCGCCGCGTACGTAGGCGAGGAGGTTGTCGACGGCCGCGTCGGTGAGCAGGTAGAGCTGCGGGACGACGACCAGCGGGTAGCCGGACAGGTCGTGTTCGGGGTGGGCGAAGTCGGTGGTGAGGTGGGCCTGCCACAGGGCACGGTGCCAGGCGCGCAGCATGCCGGGGTGGTCGACCTCGTGGGACGGCCGGGCCTCCTGGTCCCCGGCCCACCAGGAGTTCCAGTCGTGCAGGACGGCGACGCCGGCGGTGCCGTGCGTGCCGGCGACGTGCGGGGAGATCCGGGCCAGGTCGGCGCCGAGCCGCGTGACCTCCTGGTACGTGCGGCCCCGCTCGCCCGCGTGGCTCACCATCCCGGAGTGGAACTTCTCCGCGCCCTGCCGGGACTGGCGCCACTGGAAGTAGCAGACGGCGTCCGCGCCGCGCGCCACGGCCTGCAGGGACCACAGGCGGTTGAGGCCGCGGGGCTTGGGGTGGTTCACCCCGCGCCAGTTGACCGCTCCGGCCGCCTGCTCCATGAGCATCCAGGGGCCCCGGGCCTGGGAGCGGGTCATGTCCTGGACCAGGGCGCCCTCCTGGGCGCCGAACGGGTCGCGCGGGTCGGGGTAGAGGTCGACGGAGACGACGTCCTCCTCCTCGGCCCAGCGCCAGGCGTCCTGTCCCGCCCACAGCGGCATGAAGTTGGTGGTGACCGGGAGGTGCGGGGTGTGCCGGCGCACGATGTCGCGTTCGGCGGTGTAGCACTCCAGGAGCATGTCGGAGGTGAACCGCTTGAAGTCCAGCACCTGGGTGGGGTTCTTCAGGTAGTGCGGGTGGCGGGGCGGCATGACCTCGGCCCAGTCGCCGTAGCCCTGGCTCCAGAAGGCGGTGCCCCAGGCGGCGTTGAGGGCGTCGAGGGTTTCGTGGCGGGCGCGGAGCCAGTCGCGGAAGCGGGCGGCGGCCTCGTCCCCCCAGTCGTAGGTGCAGTACTCGTTGTTGATGTGCCACAGGGTGAGGGCCGGGTGGCCGGCGTAGCGGGCGGCCAGGTCCTCGGTGATGGCGGCGGCGTAGCGGCGGTAGGTGGCGCTGGAGTGCGAGAAGTGCTGCCTGCCGCCCCACCACTCGGTGCGTCCCTCCTCGTCGCGGGGCAGGGTGTCGGGGTGGAGGTGGCCCATCCAGGGCGGCGGCGAGGCGGTCGGGGTGGCGAGGACGACCCCGATGCCGGCCTCGTGCATGAGGTCCATGACGCGGTCCAGCCAGCCGAAGTCCCGCTCTCCCGGCCGGGGTTCGATCCTCGCCCAGGAGAACACGCCCAGCGTCACGGTGGTGACGCCGGCCTGCCGCATCAGGCGGACGTCCTCGTGCCAGGTCTCCTCGGGCCACTGCTCGGGGTTGTAGTCGCCGCCGTAGAGGATGCGCCCGCGGGTGGCGTCGCCCAGTCCGGGCATCAGGCACGCTCCCGGGGGGCGGGGAGCGTACGGGACGTGCGGGACGCGTGCATGACCTACCTCGTTCTGCGGGTGCGGGGGGTGTGGCCGGCGGAGAGCCCCGGCGGCGGGCCGGGGCTCGTGTCCGTCAGCCCTTGACGGCGCCGGTGAGCATGCCCTTCTTGAAGTGCTTCTGGACGAAGGGGGACAGGACGGCGACCGGGAGCAGGGCCATCACCATGACGGCCATCTGGACGGCCAGACCCGACAGCTCACCCGTCTTGATGGCCTGGCCGAGGCCGACGGGGGCCTCCTGCTTCTGGACGAGCTGGATCATGACGTTCTGCAGGGGCAGCATGTCCTGGTCGTTGAGGTACAGGGAGGCGTTGAACCAGGCGCTCCAGTAGCCGACGGCGTAGAAGAGCGTGATGACGGCGATCACCGCGCGGGACAGCGGCATGACGATCTGCCACAGGATGCGGAACTCGCCCGCCCCGTCGATGCGGGCGCTGTCGACGAGTTCCTGCGAGATGTTCATGAAGAAGCCGCGCAGCACCAGGATGTTGAAGACGCTGATCGCGCTGGGCAGGATCAGGGCGAGGTAGCTGTCGGTCAGGCCGAGGGTCTGCACCAGCAGGTACGTCGGGATGAGGCCGGCGCTGAAGAACATGGTCGCCAGCAGGGTCATCAGGATCCAGCGGTGCCCGAGGGAGTCGGTGCGCGACAGTCCGTAGGCGCAGAACACGGACACGGTCATCGAGAACAGGGTGCCGGCCAGGGTGACGCCGATGCTGACCAGGGCGGCCCGGGTGACCTGGCCTCCGCTGAGCAGTTCCTGGTAGGCGATGAGGGTGAGGTCCCCGGGCACCATCACCAGGCCGCCGGCCTCGTCGATGGCCTTGCGGGTGGACAGGCTGGTGACGATCACGATCCACAGCGGGAGGACGACCGCCAGGCAGGCGAGGGCCAGGACGACGCCCTTGCCCGCGAGCCCGGCCCTGGTCGGCGCCTCCTCCCACACCGGGCGGGGCGGGGCGGCCCAGCCCCGGGCCCTGCGCGTCGCGGGTCCGTCGGTCACGGTGGTCACTTCTTGTACACCCCCTGCTCGCCCATGAGATGGGCCACCTTGTTCGCGGCGAGGACCAGGCCGAGGCTGACCACGCCCTTGATGAGGCCGGCGGCGGCCGCGTAGCCGAAGTCCTGGTTGCGCACGCCGTTCCACCAGACGAAGGTGTCGAGGACCTCCGACGCCCCGGGTCCGACGGCGTCGCGTTGCAGCAGGATCTGTTCGAAGCCGACGGTGAGCGCGTCGCCCACCCGCAGGACGAGCAGCAGCGCGATCACGGGCCGCAGCGCGGGCAGGGTGACGTGCCACATCCGGCGCCAGCGTCCGGCGCCGTCCATGGCGGCGGCCTCGTACAGGTCGGGGCTGACCGAGGCCAGCGCGGCGAGGAAGACGATGATCCCCCACCCGGCGTCCTTCCACACGCTCTGCGCGGTGAGCAGGAACATGAAGGTGTCGGGGTTGGTCATGACTCCCAGGCCGTCGTGGCCGTTCTCGCGCAGGAGCTGCGAGAAGATCCCCGCGCCGCCGAACATCTGCTGGAAGACGGCGACGACCAGCACCCAGGAGAAGAAGTGGGGCAGGTAGAGGACGGCCTGCGCGACCGCCCGCACCCGGGGCCTGACCACGCTGTTGATGAGCAGCGCGAGCAGGATCGGGATCGGGAAGAACAGGACGAGCTGGAGGAAGAAGAGCACCAGGGTGTTCTTCAGGGCGTTCCAGAACGCCGAGTCCTCGACGATCCGCCGGAAGTTCTCCAGGCCCACCATCGGACTGTTCAGCATCGAGACGACGCCGTTGTCGCTGATGTAGGGGTCGTAGTCCTGGAAGGCGACGACGTTGCCGAGGATCGGCAGGTAGTTGAAGACCAGGACCAGTGCCACGGCGGGCAGGGTCATCAGCAGCAGGACGCGGTCGCGCCGGTACCTGAGCCGCAGGCTCAGCGTGCCGCGCCCTGCCCGTTGTGGTGCGTCGTCCGGGGGGCCGGCGGTGTCGGGGGACGCCGCCGGTTTCCCGGCCGGCTTCGTGGCCTCGGTCTCGCTCCGGGGCACCGTGCTGTGCGACACGGCGGTTCTCCTTGCCTCGGTCCCGGGTCAGCCGGCCGCCGAACCGTTCTCGTCGAGGATCTTTTGGTACCAGTCGCGCAGTTCGTCCCCGCCCTTGCTCTTCCAGTCGGAGACGGCCTGCTGCACGTCGCCGATCTTCTTGCGGCCGCGGACGACGTCGTCCTCCAGCTGCTCGAAGTCGTTGGAGAGGTTGGTGTAGCGGGTGGGCTCGGTGATCTGCATGCCGTAGAAGGCCGACTTCTTCGTGAAGGCGCCCATCCGCTGCTGCCACTCGACCTGCCCCTTGGCGACCTCGGGGAAGTCGGGG
>NZ_LIRG01000667.1 GCF_001419695.1 Streptomyces prasinopilosus | reverse complement strand
CCCCCGGTGCGAGGACGCCGGTCCCGTCCGGCGCCCCGCCCGCCCGTCCGGCCGTCGTCATGGTCAACGTCCTCTGCTCGCGCCGCTGGTCCGGTCCGTGCTCTTCATGCCGCTCGTGCTCCGGGTGCACTTCGTGTTCCTCACGTACTGGTGGCCGTCATGGTGCTCATCGCCCGCTCCGCTCAGTCGGCGACGATCCGGACGGAGCCGGGGACGTACTCGCGCTGCCGGATCACGCGGTACCACCCCTCGGGCAGCGGGATCGGCGCGTGCTCCTCGTGCACCACCCGGCCGCCCCCGGGCAGATGCAGCAGCAGCGGACCGAAGGGGCCCGGCTCTCTGACCAGTTCGCCCTTCCCGACGACCGCGTGCGCGTGCCCGGTGACCTCTCCCAGGGCCAGCACCAGCCGGCCCCGGGCGTCACGGGGTTCCCGGGGCGCGTCCGTGACGTGCGCGGGCACCGCCTCCTCGGCGACGGGCACGATCAGCACGTCTCCCTGCCGGTACATGGCTCTCCCCTCCGCTCCGGCGCGCGGTGCTCCGGAGTCCGTGCGAGGACCGTACGAGCCGCCACTGACATCAGCCCCCGGCCGGACCCGCCGCGGGGTGCTGTCAGTGGCTGTTGGTAGAACTGCTGCACGTACCGTCGGACGGCTCGCGTCCAGGGTTCCGCGACGGTGCCGGCCCCGAACGCCGTCCGTTCGTCCCTCACACGTCAGGAGCAGTCCGCATGGCCCATGTCGAGCACCTCAAGGAGCTGTACGGCCTGCCCGTCTTCCACTTCCCCGAAGCGTCCGCCGCGCCGGCGGACCTGCCCCGGCCCGAAACCGTGGCCTGGCGGATCGCCACCGGGGTGTACGACGCCGAGGAGACGTGGGGGGAGGTCTTCGCCCGGTTCTGCGCCACGGTCGACACGACGGAGGTGCGGGCCCTGGTCGTCGGCCCCTGGGAAGAGGCGTACGAGTCGTCCTCGTCCAAGGTCCTGGAGGCGCTGCTGGCCGCGCGCGACCGTCTGCCCGCCCTGCGGGCGCTGTTCCTCGGGGACCTGACCTACGAGGAGGCCGAGATCTCCTGGATCACCCAGGCCGACGTCTCCCCCCTGCTGGCGGGCTTCCCCGCCCTGGAGGAGTTCGGGGTGCGGGGCAGCCAGGGGCTGAGGTTCCCCGCCCTGCGCCATGACGCGCTGCGCGCGCTGGCCCTGGAGTCCGGCGGGCTCCCGGCGGACGTCGTCCGGGGCGTCGGGGCCAGTGAGCTGCCCGCGCTGGAGCACCTCGACCTGTGGCTCGGCACCTCGTGGTACGGCGCCGACAGCGAGGCCGCCGACCTGGAACCGATCCTGTCCGGCGACCGCCTCCCGAACCTGCGCCACCTGGCCCTGCGCAACAGCGAGATCCAGGACGAGGTCGCCGCCGCCGTCGCCTCCGCCCCGGTGGTCGCCCGCCTCGAGGTGCTCGACCTGTCGATGGGCACCCTCGGCGACGAGGGCGCCGTCGCCCTCCTCGGCGGTCAGCCGCTGACCCACCTGAAGAAGCTCGACCTGCACCACAACTACCTCAGCGACCCCGTCCGGCAGCGCCTGACCGAGACCCTCGGGGCCGCGGGCGTCGAGATCGACCTGGACCCGGACGGCGCCGAGGAGGAAGAGGACGAGGACGAGGGCACCGTCGAGCGCTACGTGGCCGTCGGGGAGTGACGACCGCGTGACGCAGGACCAGCCGGCCCTCCCGGCGCCCGCCCGGACCGGGCCGACCACCCCGGCGTCGGCCTCGCCCGTGCGCTTCACCGTGGTGGGCAATCCGGAGAACCGCAGGGTCGCCCTCTTCGCCGACGGCGTACGCGCGGCCGGGCTGCCCGCACCGCGCGTCGTGCCCTGGACCGAGGTCCTGCGCGCGGGCGGAGCCGACTTCGCCCCCGGAGAGATCGTCCGGCTCGACTCGCCCGGCGAGAACCCGGAGGTCGACCGGCTGCTGCGGGACACCCCGGACCCCACGAGGGTCGAGGGCTCGGGACGCTGGTACGCGCGGTTCACCCGGGCGGTCCGGCGACTGCGGGGCGGTGTCCGGCTCGACGACGCCGACGACCTGGCCGTCCTGTTCGACAAGCGGCGCTGCCACGCGGTCCTCGCCGCGGCGGACGTCCCCGTGCCCCCGTCGCCCACCTCCGGAGGGGCCGCGGCACCGGTCCGGGGCTGGGACGACGTCCGTGCGGCCATGCGCGAGCACCGGATGCCCAGGCTCTTCGTCAAGCTCGCGCACGGTTCCTCGGCCTCCGGCGTACTCGCCGTCGAGGCGTCGGCCGCCGGCCGGATCCGGGCCACCACCTCCGTCGAACTGGCTCCGGACGGAGCCCTGTTCAACTCCCTCAGACTGCGCCGCTACGAACACGAGCGGGACATCGCCGCGATCGTCGACACGCTGGCACCCGACGGCCTGCACCTCGAACGCTGGCTGCCCAAGGCCTCCCTGGGGGGCCGCGCCGCCGATCTGCGGATCGTGGTGGTGGACGGCCGCGCGACCCACGCCGTGGTGCGCACCAGCACCTCACCGCTGACCAACCTCCACCTCGGCGGACGCCGCGGCGACCTGGACGCGGTCCGGGACGCCGTACGGGCGGGCGGCGGACGGTGGCCGGACGTCCTCTCCGTGTGCGAGCGGGCGGCGGCCTGCTTCCCCCGCACCCTGTGCGTGGGCGTCGACCTGCTCCC
>NZ_LIRG01000666.1 GCF_001419695.1 Streptomyces prasinopilosus | reverse complement strand
CGACCGGGGTCGGCGGCGGACTCGTGCTGGGGGGCCGGCTGCACCCCGGGCCGACCGGCAACACGGGGCACATCGGCCACATCAGCGTGGACCTCGACGGCGACCCGTGCCCGTGCGGCTCGCGCGGCTGCGTGGAGCGCATCGCGAGCCGCACGGGCACGGGTCGCCGTCGAGGTCCACGCTGATGTGGCCGATGTGCCCCGTGTTGCCGGTCGGCCCGGGGTGCAGCCGGCCCCCCAGCACGAGTCCGCCGCCGACCCCGGTCGAGACGACCATGCACAGCGCGTTGTCGTGGCCGCGGGCGGCCCCCTGCCAGTGTTCGGCCGCCGTGATCGCCACCCCGTCGCCGATCAGCTCCACGGGCAGTCCACCGGTCGCCGCCCGGACTCCGGCGACCAGCGGGTAGTCGCGCCAGCCGGGCACGTTCACCGGGCTCACCGTGCCCGCGGAGGCGTCCACGGGACCCGCGCTGCCGATGCCGACGGCGCTCGCGCGCTCCCACAGCGGGGACGCGGCGAGCTCGCCCAGCACCGCCTCGACCGACCGCATCACGGTGTCGCCGTGTGCTTCGGCGGGCGTCGGCCGCTGGGCGCGGACCAGTATCCGGCCCTGTCCGTCCACCAGCGCGCCGGCGATCTTGGTGCCGCCGATGTCGAGCGCTGCCACGAGGTCGGTGTGCATCAGTCTCGGTTCTCCCCGTCAACCATGAGAAAGGCGCTGGAACGGCCCGTGCGCGGCCATGGGGCGGCACACGGGGCGAGCCGCACCCCGGGTGCGGCGATCACTCGCGGGCCGGGGTGCGCGGTGGACAGTGTCCCCGACCCTGACAACGTTGTCCAGGCTCTATGCTCGACGCCACATCCTCATACAACCCCATGGATCCACGCAGCCCGTGGCCGACAGGACAGGACACCGCACCGTGCCGGAGACACCCCGCCGCACCCACCGCCTCCCAGGGTCCCGTTACGGCAACCGTCCGACCATGAAGGACGTGGCGGCCCGTGCCGGGGTCGGCCTGAAGACGGTCTCGCGGGTGGTCAACGGCGAACCCGGGGTCACGCCGGAGACGGAGCGCCGGGTGCAGGAGGCCATCGAGGCCCTCGGTTTCCGCCGCAACGACAGCGCGCGGGTGCTGCGCAAGGGCCGGACCTCGAGTGTGGGCCTGGTGCTGGAGGATCTCGCGGACCCGTTCTACGGTCCGCTGAGCCGGGCGGTCGAGGAGGTCGCCCGCGCACACGGCGCGCTGCTGATCAACGGCTCCAGCGCCGAGGACGCCGAGCGCGAGCAGGAGCTGGTGCTGGCGCTGTGCGCCCGCCGGGTGGACGGCCTGGTGGTGATTCCGGCGGGTGACGACCACCGGTACCTCGAGCCGGAGCTCAGGGCGGGGGTCGCCACGGTCTTCGTGGACCGGCCGGCGGGCCGGATAGACGCCGACGTCGTCGTGTCGGACAACTACGGCGGCGCCCGCGACGGCGTGGCCCACCTCATCGCCCACGGGCACCGCAGGATCGGTTTCATCGGGGACATGCCCGGCATCCACACCGCGTCCGAACGGCTGCGCGGCTACCGCGCCGCCATGGAGGACGCGGGCATACCGGTGGAGGACTCCTGGATGTCCCTGGGGGTCACCGACCCCGGGCGGGTGCGCCGGGCCACCGAGGAGATGCTCTCCCGCCCCGATCCGGTCACGGCCGTCTTCACGGGCAACAACCGGGTGACGGTCACCGTGATCCGGGTCCTGAGCGAGCGGTCCCGCCCGGTCGCGCTCGTGGGCTTCGACGACATCGAGCTCGCCGATCTGCTCCGGCCGGGGCTGACGGTCGTCGCCCAGGACTCCGCGGCCCTCGGCCGGACCGCCGCCGAACGCCTCTTCCGGCAGCTGGACGGCGACCCGCTCGCCCCCGAGCGGATCGAACTGCCGACCAAGCTGATCACCCGCGGCTCGGGCGAGCTGCCCCCGGCGGACTGAGCGCCGGTGTCCGCGCGGATCCGGACGGGCGGCGCACACCGCGCCGGTCGCCGTGGAGCTCCGCGGAAGGCGGCTCCCGTACGACGGGTGCGCCCGCGGGCGGGTCACGGGGCGCGGGCCGGCGGGCCACCGCGGTGCGGGAACGCGAACCCCTCCAGGCCGCTGCGGGTGAGGCCGGTCGCCCGCGCCACCTCGGTGTGGTCCAGGGCGCCGCAGTCCAGGCCGCGCAGCAGGTGGCCGGCGAGGGCCCTGGCGGTGGCGGGCTCGTCCACGACGTCGCCGGCGGTCCGGGCGGCGTACCGGGCGAGCCGGGCGGCGGTCTGTTCGAAACTCTCGCGGTAGAAGGCGAAGACGGCCGCGTAGCGGGTGGGCAGATGCCCGGGGTGCACGTCCCAGCCCTGGTAGTAGGCGCGGGCCAGGGCCCGGCGGGTGAGGTCGTGGTGCAGCCGCCAGGCGGCGTGGACCCGTGCGGTCGGGCCGACGGGCAGGACGTTGGTGGAGCCGTCCGAGAGGCGTACGCCGGTGCCCGCGGCGGCGACCTGCATGACGGCCTTGGCGTGGTCGGCGGCCGGGTGGTCACCGGCCTGGTACGCGGCGGAGACGCCGAGGCAGGCGCTGTAGTCGAAGGTGCCGTAGTGCAGTCCCGTGGCGCGTCCTCCGGCGGCCCGGATCATCCGGGCGACGGTGGCGGTGCCGTCGGCGGCGAGAACGGCCTGGCTGGTCTCGATCTGGATCTCGAAGCCGAGCCGGCCGGCCTCCAGTCCGCGCGCCGCCTCGAACGCCCCGAGCAGCCGCGCCATGGCGGTGACCTGTTCGGGGCAGGTGGCCTTGGGCAGCGTCAGCACCAGCCCCGGGGGCAGCGGACCCGCCTCGGCCAGGCCGGTGAGGAAGACGTCGAGGGTGCGGATGCCCCGGTCGCGCACCGCGGCCTCCAGGCCCTTCATCCGGATGCCCGCGTACGGGGCCGCCGTGCCGTCCCGGTG
>NZ_LIRG01000665.1 GCF_001419695.1 Streptomyces prasinopilosus | reverse complement strand
GCGATGATCTCCGCGGCGACCGGTGCCGTGGCACTCGTCATCGCGCCGCTCAACCGCGAGCACGGATTCGGTTACCTCGTCGCCGCGGTGCTCCTCGCCGGCGTCTTCCAGATCGTCCTCGGCGCGCTGGGCGTGGCGAAGCTGATGCGGTTCGTCCCGCGCTCGGTGATGGTCGGCTTCGTCAACTCGCTGGCCCTGCTGGTCTTCATGGCCCAGGTCCCCGAGATGCGGGACGTGCCCTGGCCGGTCTATCCGATGATCGTCGCCGGGCTGGCCCTGATGGTGTTCTTCCCGAAGGTCACCACCGTGGTCCCCGCACCCCTGGTCTCCATCGTGATCCTCACCGTGATCACGGTCGCCGCCGGGATCGCCGTCCCCACCGTCGGGGACAAGGGGGAGCTGCCCTCGTCCCTGCCGGTGCCCGGCCTGCCCGACGTGCCGTTCACGACGGACACGCTCACCACCGTCGCCCCCTACGCCCTCGCCATGGCACTGGTCGGCCTGATGGAGTCGCTGATGACGGCCAAGCTGGTCGACGACATCACCGACACGCACTCCTCCAAGACCCGCGAGTCGATCGGCCAGGGCATCGCCAACATCGTCACCGGCTTCTTCGGCGGGATGGGCGGCTGCGCCATGATCGGCCAGACGATGATCAACGTGAAGGTCTCCGGTGCCCGGACCCGCCTGTCCACCTTCCTCGCGGGCGCGTTCCTGATGGTGCTGTGCATCGTCTTCGGCCCGGTCGTCTCCGACATCCCCATGGCCGCGCTCGTCGCCGTGATGATCATGGTGTCGTTCGCGACCTTCGACTGGCACTCCGTCGCGCCGAAGACCCTCAAGCGGATGCCGGCCGGGGAGATCGGCGTCATGGTGGTCACCGTCGTGTTCGTGCTGGCCACGCACAACCTCGCCGTCGGCGTCGTCGTC
This sequence comes from Streptomyces prasinopilosus, assembly GCF_001419695.1. Lineage (GTDB taxonomy): Bacteria > Actinomycetota > Actinomycetes > Streptomycetales > Streptomycetaceae > Streptomyces > Streptomyces prasinopilosus. Next base: position 1,479 of record NZ_LIRG01000665.1, on the reverse strand, counting down.
GGCACGGTCACCGCCATGGTGATCTTCGCCCGGCGGGTCGCCCACTTCGCCGAGGTCACCCCGGTCGCCGGCCCGGACGGCACCTCCGTCGTCTACCGGGTCACCGGCGAACTGTTCTTCGCCTCGTCCAACGACATCGTCGGCCGCTTCGACTACTCGGGCGACCCCGACCGCGTCGTCATCGACCTGTCGGCCGCCCACGTCTGGGACGCCTCCTCCGTCGCCGCCCTGGACGCCGTCGAGACGCGGTACGCGCAGCGCGGGAAGACCGTCGAGATCATGGGACTGAACGAGCCCAGCGCCCGCCTCCACGACAAGCTCAGCGGAGAACTGGTCGGCGGCACCTGACGCACGGCGGCCGCCGTCGGCGGTCCGTGCGCGGTCCGGGCAGCATCCCTGCCGCGGGCATTCCCCGCCCGCTCCGGACGAATGCCGTGAGCGTGGGGCGCCGGCGCGCACTGCGGCCCGGGGCGCATGCGGTCCAGGCGGAACACCCCGGGGAGAAGGCGGTCGAAGGCGCGGACGCATGCGATGCGGGCCGGCACGGCCGTGCACCGGCACCGGCGGGGTCCGTCCACGTCGGGCGGACGACCGGTGAACGGGCCGACGGCCCGACGCGGAAGGACGTCCCGCCGATGCCGATGCCGGTGCCGATGCCCGCGGTCGCCCCGGCGCGGGACGACGTCGAGGACACACCGAGGACACGGTGGTCCGGGACGGCGCCCACGACGTGGAGGACCTCGGCGCGGCGGAGGACCGGGCGGTCCGCGCGTCGATCGGCCTCACACCGCGGGAACCCGTGGACACCGGGGGCGCCGGGGCCCCGCGGGCGGGGCGGCGCCGACCCGTTCACTGCTGGTCGGAGTACCCGATGTCCCCCACCGTCCAGGCGCTCACGTCGGCCAGTGCCACCCGGTACATGCCCCCCGTGTCCGGGATGCCGTAGCTCCCCTGGAGGATCCGGGCGACGTGGAAATGCAGGTGGGTGGGGTGCGGCGGCTTCTCGTCCCGGCCGGACTCCGCGAAGGGGAGGGCGAAGTGGCCGAGTCGCGCGGAGTCGCGCAGCACCTCCGCCACGCGCTCCCTCCACAGGGCTTCGGGGGCCAGCCGGCCGGTGATGACGGCGCCGGGGATCACTACGGTGAGTGACATCTGGCTGTCCTGGTCCGTCTCGACCATCGCGGCGACGGCGACGAGCAGATCGTCAGGGTGTGACATGGTCGAAGAGCGTAGCCGAGCCCCGGTCCGGCCGCGTGAGGCGGGTCCGGATCACTTCGACGTGGCGGCCGTGGCGGCTGCCGGGACCGGGGGGCCGGGGCGTCCGTCAGGGCTGCAGGGGCATGCTCCAGCAGTTGGAGGTGGCCCGCTTGCCGGACAGCCGGTCGGTCAGCCAGTCGACGGCGTCCCCCTGGTCGTTCAGCAGCGGGGCGAAGTGGTTGAGCAGCGCGCTGCCGCCGTGGGGGAGGACGACGGCCTTGT
>NZ_LIRG01000664.1 GCF_001419695.1 Streptomyces prasinopilosus | reverse complement strand
CTGTCGAAGCGCTTCGACAGGGGGAGGGTGCGAAGGGATCCGCCACCGCGCGGACCGGGCGCCGGCCGGATCCCGCGCCCTCCAGATTGCCACGGGCCCGCCGCCGTCCCTCCCACGGGGCCCGGTCCGCCCCGGGCCTGCGGCGGACTCGGCCGAACGGGTGCACGAAGGGTGGCGGGGCCGCTACGAATCGGGTACATACGTACGGGTAGCGCCAATCGGTAACGTACACGCTCAAGATCACCCGAAACGATCCCCGGTACCGGCCCCGGCACCGGACCCCGACATTCCGCATGCCTTCCGATGCGCGGCGAGGTGAGCCTCATGTCCGCAACACCCGAGTCTCCGTCCCGACCCACCGTCACCGAACGCGAGGCCCGCCGGGTGGCGGAGGCCGCCCGGGAGCAGGACTGGCGCAAGCCCAGCTTCGCCAAGGAACTGTTCCTCGGCCGCTTCCGGCTCGACCTCGTCCACCCCCACCCCCTCCCCGCCGGCGAGGACGCCGAACGCGGCGAGGAGTTCCTGGCCAAGCTCCGCGACTTCTGCGAGACCCGGATCGACGGGGCCCTGATCGACCGCGAGGCGCGCATCCCCGACGAGGTGGTCACCGGCCTCAAGGAGATCGGTGCCTTCGGCATGAAGATCGACACCAAGTACGGCGGCCTCGGCCTGACGCAGGTCTACTACAACAAGGCCCTCGCCCTGGTCGGCTCCGCCAGCCCCGCGATCGGCGCCCTGCTCTCCGCCCACCAGTCGATCGGCGTCCCGCAGCCGCTGAAGATGTTCGGCAGCCGGGAGCAGAAGGACACCTTCCTGCCGCGCTGCGCCCGCACCGACATCTCGGCCTTCCTGCTCACCGAGCCCGACGTCGGCTCCGACCCGGCACGGCTCGCCACCACCGCCGTCCCGGACGGCGACTCCTACGTCCTCGACGGCGTGAAGCTGTGGACGACCAACGGCGTGGTCGCCGACCTCCTCGTCGTCATGGCCCGCGTGCCGAAGTCCGAGGGCCACCGGGGCGGCATCACCGCGTTCGTCGTGGAGGCGGACTCCGAGGGCGTCACCGTCGAGAACCGCAACGCCTTCATGGGCCTGCGCGGCCTGGAGAACGGCGTCACCCGCTTCCACCGCGTCCGGGTCCCCGCCGCCCACCGCATCGGCGAGGAGGGGCAGGGCCTGAAGATCGCTCTGACCACGCTGAACACCGGACGGCTGTCCCTGCCCGCGATGTGCGTCGGCGCCGGGAAGTGGTGCCTGAAGATCGCCCGCGAATGGTCGGCGGCCCGCGAGCAGTGGGGCAAACCGGTGGCACTGCACGAAGCGGTCGGCTCGAAGATCGCGTTCATCGCGGCGACCACCTTCGCCCTGGAGGCCGTCCTCGACCTGTCCTCGCAGATGGCCGACGAGGACCGCAACGACATCCGCATCGAGGCCGCGCTCGCCAAGCTGTACGGCTCGGAGATGGCCTGCCTGATGGCCGACGAACTGGTCCAGATCCGCGGCGGACGCGGCTACGAGACCGCCGACTCCCTCCGGGACCGCGGCGAACGGGCGGTCCCCGCCGAGCAGATCCTGCGCGACCTGCGCATCAACCGCATCTTCGAGGGCTCCACCGAGATCATGCACCTGCTGATCGCGCGGGAGGCCGTCGACGCCCACCTGTCGGTGGCCGGCGACCTCATCGACCCCGAGAAGACCCTGGGCGACAAGGCGAGGGCAGGGGCGAACGCCGGCCTCTTCTACGCGAAGTGGCTGCCCAGGCTCGTCGCGGGACCCGGGCAGCTGCCCGGCGCCTACGGCGAGTTCAAGCACGGCGTCGACCTGTCGCCGCACCTGCGGTACGTCGAGCGCGCGGCCCGCAGGCTGGCCCGCTCCACCTTCTACGCCATGTCCCGCTGGCAGGGCCGGATGGAGACCAAGCAGGGCTTCCTGGGCCGGATCGTCGACATCGGCGCCGAACTGTTCGCGATGAGCGCCGCCTGCGTCCGCGCCGAACTGCTGCGCAGCCGAGGGGAGAACGGCCGCGAGGCCTACCAGCTCGCCGACGCCTTCTGCCGCCAGTCCCGCGTCCGCGTCGAGGAACTCTTCGGCCGGCTGTGGACCAACACCGACGACATCGACCGCAGGGTCGTCAGGGGCGTGCTCTCCGGCACGTACACCTGGCTGGAGCGGGGCGTCGTCGACCCCTCGGGCGACGGCCCCTGGATCGCGGACGCCGCGCCCGGCCCGAGCACCCGGGAGAACCGGCACCGGCCGATCCGCTGAGACGGCGGCACGGCCGGAGGGCGCCGGAGGGGACGGACCCGGTGGCGGAACCCCGGCGCGGACCACGACGCACGAGCTGCCGGGGCGGGGCCCCGGCAGTCCCCGCGACCGGACACAATGGTGCCCATGACCGACGCTCCAGCTCCGCTCGCCGACCCGCACCTGGTGTACGACCCCGTGGCGGGGGACGGCCCCAAGGACGTGGTGATCCTCGGCTCCACCGGGTCGATCGGCACCCAGGCCATCGACCTCGTGCTGCGCAACCCCGACCGCTTCCGCGTCACCGGCCTGTCCGCCAACGGCGGCCGCGTCGCCCTCCTGGCCGAGCAGGCCCACCGGCTGCGGGTGCGCACGGTCGCCGTCGCCCGCGAGGACGTCGTCGGCGCGCTGCGCGAGGCGCTGGCCGCGTGGTACGGCGCGGGGGAGCCGCTGCCCGAGATCCTGGCCGGAGCGGACGCGGCCACCCGCCTCGCCGCCTCCGACTGCCACACCGTCCTCAACGGCATCACCGGCTCCATCGGACTGGCCCCGACCCTCGCCGCCCTGGAGGCGGGCCGCACCCTCGCGCTCGCGAACAAGGAGTCGCTGATCGTCGGCGGTCCGCTGGTCAGGGCACTGGCGAAGCCGGGACAGATCATCCCGGTCGACTCCGAGCACGCCGCGCTGTTCCAGGCACTGGCCGCCGGCACCCGCGCGGACGTCCGCAAGCTCGTCGTCACCGCGTCCGGCGGCCCCTTCCGCGGCCGCACCAGGGACGAGCTGGCGAACGTCACCGTCGAGGACGCCCTGGCCCACCCCACCTGGGCCATGGGCCCGGTGATCACGATCAACTCCGCGACCCTCGTCAACAAGGGCCTCGAGGTCATCGAGGCACACCTCCTGTACGACATTCCCTTCGACCGCATTGAGGTCGTCGTGCACCCGCAGTCGTATGTCCACTCGATGGTTGAGTTCACGGACGGATCGACACTGGCCCAGGCGACGCCCCCCGACATGCGCGGGCCCATCGCCATCGGCCTCGGCTGGCCCGAAAGGGTCCCCGACGCCGCCCCGGTCTTCGACTGGAGCAAGGCGTCCACCTGGGAGTTCCACCCCCTCGACAACGAGGCCTTCCCCTCGGTGAACCTGGCCCGGCACGTGGGCGGGCTCGGGGGAACCGCCCCGGCGGTGTTCAACGCGGCGAACGAGGAGTGCGTGGAGGCGTTCCGCGCCGGCGCGCTGCCGTTCAACGGGATCATCGATACGGTCGTCCGGGTGGTCGAGGAGCACGGCACCCCCCGGCCGGGAACCTCTCTGACGGTCCCGGACGTCCTCGAAGCGGAGACCTGGGCGCGGGCGAGGACCCGGGAAATGACAGCCCGTACGGCGAGCGCGGAGGCGCGTGCATGACGACCCTGATGTTCATCCTCGGCATAGTCGTCTTCGCGGTCGGCCTGCTGGTCTCGATCGCCTGGCACGAGCTGGGCCACCTGTCCACGGCCAAGATGTTCGGCATCCGCGTGCCCCAGTACATGGTCGGCTTCGGCCCGACCCTCTGGTCCCGGCACAAGGGTGAGACCGAGTACGGCGTCAAGGCGATCCCGTTCGGCGGCTACATCCGCATGATCGGCATGTTCCCGCCCGGCGCGGACGGACGCCTGGAGGCCCGCTCCACCTCACCGTGGCGCGGCATGATCGAGGACGCCCGCTCCGCCGCCTTCGAGGAACTGCGGCCCGGCGACGAGAAGCGCCTGTTCTACACGCGGAAGCCCTGGAAACGGGTGATCGTGATGTTCGCGGGCCCGTTCATGAACCTGATCCTCGCGATCGCGCTGTTCCTCACCGTGCTGATGGGCTTCGGCATCCAGCAGCAGACCACCACCGTCAGCTCGGTCTCCCCCTGCGTCATCTCGCAGAGCGAGAACCGCGACGAGTGCAAGCGGTCCGACCCCCGGTCCCCGGCCGAGGCGGCCGGGATGAAGGCGGGCGACAGGATCGTCGCGTTCGACGGCGTCCGGACCGACGAGTGGGGCACGCTCTCCGACCTCATCCGCGACAGCGCCGGCAAGGCCGTGCCGATCGTCGTCGACCGCGACGGCCGGGAAGTCACCCTCCAGGCGGAGATCGCCACCAACCTGGTCGCCAAGAAGGACTCCGACGGGCTCTACGTCGAGGGCGAGTACGTCAAGGCGGGCTTCCTCGGCTTCAGCGCGGCCACCGGCGTCGTGAAGCAGGACTTCGGCGACTCCGTGGTCTGGATGACCGACCGGGTCGGCGACGCGGTCGACTCCCTCGCCGCCCTGCCGTCCAAGGTGCCCGCCCTGTGGGACGCCGCCTTCGGCGAGGGCCCGCGCGAACCGGACTCCCCGATGGGCGTCGTCGGAGCGGCCCGGGTCGGGGGCGAGATCGCCACGCTCGACATCCCCGCCTCGCAGCAGATGGCCATGTTCGTGATGCTGCTCGCCGGCTTCAACCTCTCCCTGTTCCTGTTCAACATGCTCCCGCTGCTGCCCCTCGACGGCGGGCACATCGCGGGCGCCCTGTGGGAATCGCTGCGCCGCAACCTCGCCAGGGTGCTGCGCCGCCCCGACCCGGGCCCGTTCGACGTGGCGAAACTGATGCCGGTGGCCTACGTGGTGGCCGGTGTCTTCGTCTGCTTCACCCTCCTCGTCCTCGTCGCGGACGTGGTGAACCCGATACGGATCTCGTAGGGCCCTCCGGCGGGCGCCCGCCGGACACCCGCCGTTCACGACGGCCCGGAACCCTTTCGTTCCGGGCCGTCGTCCTTTGGGCGGTTTTACGACCGGGATGTGCCGGGGCCGACGGCCGTGCCGTAATCTCGGAGCGCGGAGCCCGCTGCTCACCGGGAGCCGGACCTTGATCCACGACTTGGGGTTGCACAGCAGATGACTGCGATTTCTCTCGGCATGCCGTCCGTTCCGACCACGCTGGCCCCGCGCCGCAAGAGCCGGAAGATCCAGGTCGGGTCGGTGGCGGTGGGCGGGGACGCGCCGGTGTCGGTGCAGTCGATGACGACGACGCGGACGTCGGACATCGGGGCGACGCTGCAGCAGATCGCGGAGCTGACGGCGTCGGGCTGCCAGATCGTGCGGGTGGCGTGTCCCACGCAGGACGACGCGGACGCGCTGGCCACGATCGCGCGCAAGTCGCAGATCCCGGTGATCGCCGACATCCACTTCCAGCCGAAGTACGTGTTCGCCGCGATCGAGGCGGGCTGCGCGGCGGTGCGGGTCAACCCGGGCAACATCAAGCAGTTCGACGACAAGGTCAAGGAGATCGCGAGCGCGGCGAAGGACCACGGCACCCCGATCCGGATCGGGGTGAACGCGGGCTCGCTGGACCGGCGGCTGCTGCAGAAGTACGGGAAGGCGACGCCGGAGGCGCTGACGGAGTCGGCGCTGTGGGAGGCGTCGCTGTTCGAGGAGCACGGCTTCCGGGACATCAAGATCTCGGTCAAGCACAACGACCCGGTGGTGATGGTGGAGGCCTACCGGCAGCTGGCCGCGCAGTGCGACTACCCGCTGCACCTGGGGGTGACCGAGGCGGGCCCGGCGTTCCAGGGCACGATCAAGTCGGCGGTGGCCTTCGGCGCGCTGCTCTCGCAGGGCATCGGTGACACGATCCGGGTCTCGCTGTCGGCGCCGCCGGCGGAGGAGGTCAAGGTGGGCCTGCAGATCCTGGAGTCGCTGAACCTCAAGCAGCGGGGCCTGGAGATCGTCTCGTGCCCGTCCTGCGGCCGTGCGCAGGTGGACGTGTACAAGCTGGCGGACGAGGTGACGGCCGGCCTGGAGGGGATGGACGTGCCGTTGCGCGTCGCGGTGATGGGCTGTGTGGTGAACGGCCCGGGTGAGGCCCGTGAGGCGGACCTGGGGGTGGCCTCGGGCAACGGCAAGGGGCAGATCTTCGTGAAGGGCGAGGTCATCAAGACCGTGCCGGAGTCGAAGATCGTGGAGACCCTCATCGAGGAGGCCATGAAGATCGCCGAGCGGATGGAGGCCGAGGGCGTGGCCTCCGGCGAACCCCGGATCTCGGTCGCCGGCTGACGAAGCCCGCCGGACCCGCCGGACCCGTCCGTCCCCCCGGCCGGCCGCCCGGCCCGTCCTGCCCGGAGCGACTCCGGGCAGGAC
>NZ_LIRG01000663.1 GCF_001419695.1 Streptomyces prasinopilosus | reverse complement strand
GGCTTGCTCGCTCTGCCCGTCCCGGCCGCCCCGGACGGCTCAGCCAACCGTAACGCCCCGGCTACCGGACCTCTTCGGGCAGCTCACCGACGCGGTTCTCCCACTTCGTGGAGAGCACGATGGTGGTGCGGGTCCGGGAGACGCCTTTGGTCCCGGACAGCCTGCGGATGATCCGCTCCAGCCCGTCCACGTCGGCCGCCCGCACCTTGAGCATGAAGGAGTCGTCGCCGGCGATGAACCAGCAGTCCTCGATCTCGCGCAGGTCCTTCAGCCGCTGCGCCACGTCCTCGTGGTCGGCGGCGTCGGAGAGCGAGATGCCGATCAGGGCGGTCACCCCGAGGCCGAGGGAGGCGGCGTCCACGGTGGCGCGGTAGCCGGTGATGACACCGGCCGCCTCCAGCCGGTTGATCCGGTCGGTGACGCTGGGTCCCGACAGGCCGACGAGACGCCCCAGCTCGGCGTAGGAGGCCCGGCCGTTCTCCCTCAGGGCCTGGATGAGCTGCCTGTCCACCGCGTCCATGCGATCGAAGCCTTCCGCTGAAGAGGTCTGCACGTGAGTGAGAATCGGTGAGTGCTGCGTCGGGGTGTACGGGGGCGCACCGGATGCGCGGGGAGGGCGCCGGGGGCGCGGATGCCGCTCAGGCGGTGCGGGACGGTGACGCCCCTCCCCCGAGCTCGCCCTTCCAGCGGCGGTACAGCGTGTGCCCGACGCCCGCCGCGTCGAGCACGCGGCCGGCGACGAAGTCCACCAGGTCCTGGATGTGCGTCGCGCCCGCGTAGAAGGCCGGCGAGGCGGGCACCACGGTCGCGCCCGCGTCGTCGAGGGAGACCAGGTGCCGCAGGGTCTGGCCGTTCAGCGGGGTCTCCCGTACGGCCACGACCAGGGGGCGTCGCTCCTTGAGGGTCACGCTCGCCGCCCGTTGCAGCAGGTCCTTGGACAGCCCGAGCGCCACTCCGGCCACGCAGGCCGTGGAGGCGGGCACGATCAGCATGCCCTTGCTCGGGTACGAGCCGGAGGAGGGGCCCGCGGCGAGGTCGCCGGCGCTCCAGTGGCGTACGCCGTCGAGGTCCACGGTGAAGGTGTCCGGCTTGCCGTCCGCTCCGCGGGACAGCCATTCCCGCAGGTCGTCGCGCCAGTGGGCGTCGCGGAAGGAGATGCCGGTCTCGTCCAGCAGGGTGAGCCGCGAGGCACGGCTGACGACGAGGTCGACGCTCTCCCCCGCCTGGAGGAGCGCACGGAGGACGGCCGCCGCATATGGCGTGCCGGAAGCGCCGGACACCCCCAGGATCCAAGGCGTTCGCGTCGTCTCTCCTGGCTTGAGATGGTTCACGACACCGAGCCTATCCGGCATGGTGGGAGGGGAACCGGTCAAGGGGTCCCGTCCGTCTCCCGGGCGGAGGATCGATCCGCCTCCGCGGCGGGCGTCCGGTCCCTTCCCGGGTGGACGAGCGAGTCGAGGGGGTGTGCCGTGTCCGGTGTCGCCGCACGGTGGTCGGGGCGTGAACGGGCCAGGACGGCGGCCGTGCTGATGGCGGCCTGGGTGGCGCTGCTGTGGCTGCTGGAAGTGGTCGACGTGGTCTCCGGTCATGCCCTGGACGACTTCGGCGTCGTGCCGCGCACGGCTTCGGAGCTGGTCGACGTCGTCCCCTCCGCCTTCGTCCACTTCGGCTTCGCCCATGTCGCGGCGAACAGCGTGCCGCTGCTGGTGCTCGGTTTCCTGGCCGCCCTCGGCGGTCTGCGCCGGTTCGCCGCCGTGTGCGCGCTGGTCGTCGTCTGCGACGGTCTGGGGGTGTGGCTCATCGCCCCGGCGCACACCAACACGGCGGGCGCCTCCGGCCTGGTCTTCGGCCTCTTCGGCTTCCTGCTGTGCAGCGGCTTCGTGGAGCGCCGGCCGATGGGCGTGGTCGTCGCCGTGCTGGTCGGCGCGGTCTGGGGCGGCTCGATCCTCGCGGGCATCGCGCCCGGTCAGGCCGGTGTGAGCTGGCAGGGCCACCTCATCGGCCTGCTGGCCGGTGTGGCGGCGGCCTTCCTGTTCCGTCGCGGCTCCGCCCGCCGGGACGCGCTCACCGTGTGAGGTGCCGGTGCCTCTCCCCCCGTCCCCGGCCTCCCGGAGGGCACTCCGGCCCTCGG
>NZ_LIRG01000662.1 GCF_001419695.1 Streptomyces prasinopilosus | reverse complement strand
CCCCTCGCTCCACCGCCGCCCCTTCCCTCCGGGCGGCCCCTCCCCGCCTCCGGGGCCGCACCCCGGCCCCCTTCGGCCCCGCTCCCGGAACGCCCGTGAGGGCTGCCGCACGGTTCCGCGCGCCCGGATAGCGGACGTCGTGTTCCCTTTTTGGACAACCTGCCTCCGCGGCCCCCGTTTCCGTTGACTCCCTCGACCTCCGCTGTGATTCTTCTCGCCAATCTGACATGCACACGTCGTGTCGGACTCCCAGTGGCCCACCCCACGGCCACTTCCCGAAGGAGACAGTGTGAGACGACGATTCGCCGTGGCGAGCTTCTCCCTCGCCGTCGTGCTCGGCTGCGGAACCCTCCCCGCCGCGGCCGCCGCTCCCGCGGACACGGGCCGGTCGGCCCCCGCGGTGGACGCGCTCGCCGCGCCCGACGTCGACGTGACGAAGGTGCGGGCCCACCTGAGCGAACTCAGCGCCATCGCCTCCCGCAACGGCGGCAACCGCCGCTCCACCACCCAGGGGTACCGCGACTCGGTCGCCTACGTGAAGGGCAGGCTGCAGGCGGCCGGCTACACCGTCACCGAGCAGCCCTGCACCTCCGGCTGCACCAGCGGGGCGGGCCCCAACCTGATCGCCGAGTGGCCGCAGGGCGACGCGAACAACGTGTACATGTTCGGCGCCCACCTCGACGGCGTCTCGGCGGGCCCCGGCATGAACGACAACGGCTCCGGCTCGGCCGCGCTCCTGGAGAACGCCCTGACCCTGGCCCAGCAGAACCCGGCCATGCGCAACCGGGTCCGCTTCGCCTGGTGGACCGACGAGGAACAGGGCCTCAACGGCTCGGAGTTCTACGTCCGTTCGCTGTCCTCCACCCAGCGTTCCAGGATCCGGGCGTACTACAACTTCGACATGATCTCCTCGACCAACGGCGGCTACTTCATCAACCGCATCACCACGTCGGCCGCCGCGCCGATGAAGGCGTACTGGGACTCGCTGGGCCTGCGGCCCGAGGAGAACACCGAGGGCGCCGGGCGCAGCGACGACTACCCCTTCCAGCAGGCCGGCATCCCCACCTCCGGCTACGCGATGGGCGCCAGCGCCCGCAAGACGTCGGCACAGGCCGCCAAGTGGGGCGGCACGGCCGGCTCCGCCTACGACCCGTGCTACCACCGGTCCTGCGACACCCTCACCAACGTCAACACCACCGGCCTGAACCGCGCGGCCGACGGCATCGCCTACACCCTCTGGCAGCAGGCCGTCTCCTGAGGCCGGGGCGCCGCCGGGCCCCGGCCCGGCGGCGCCCGCGGACCGGCGGGCGGCCCTCCCACCGTGACCGGGGAGCACGTCCCCGCGGCCGGGCCCCGGCCGCCGGCCCACGTCCCCGGGCCCGGGGCCGGGT
>NZ_LIRG01000661.1 GCF_001419695.1 Streptomyces prasinopilosus | reverse complement strand
CGCCGGGGTGCACCCGGCGGAGCTGCTGGCCGATTTCCGGCGGCGTCATCCGGACGTGGAGATCCGGCTGCGGCAGGGGGGCTCGGCCGCGCTGGCGGAGGAGGTCGCGGCGGGACGCCTCGACCTGGCCTTCGCCTACCGGACCCCCACGGACCCCGACCAGTTGCGGTCGGTGCCCCTCACCAGCGAGCCGATGACCGTGCTCTGCCATCCCGAACACCGCCTGGCGCGGGCCGGGGCGCCGCTGACCCCGCACGACCTGGGCGGCGAGGTGTTCGTGGACTTCCATCCCGACTGGGGTCCGCGCCGCGCCACCGACACCGCGTTCGCCGGCGCCGGCGTGCGGCGCACGGTGGCGCTGGAGGTGAACGACGTGCACAGTCTGCTGGACCTGGTGGACGAGAACCTCGGCATCGCCGTCGTCCCCCGGCATTTCCGGCACAAGCGCGCGGCACTGACCGCGCTGCCCCTGAAGGAGACCGGCGAGTCGGTGTACGAGAGCGTGGTGCTGGTCCCGTCCCAGGAGGCGGCCAGCCCGGCGGCACGGGCGCTGATGGCCCTGCTGGGCGGCGGGCGGACGTAGCGGACGGCACGCGGAGAGGGGCGCCGCGCGTCCGGCGGGGCACGCGGAACGGGGCGCGGGCGGCGGCGGGATGCGCGAAGGTGGTCCCATGCTTGCCAAGGACATCCTCATCGACGGCTACGGCAGGATCCGCGAAGAGGTCCACGCCGCCGTGGGCGGGCTCGGCCCCGACGCCCTGAACACCGCGCCGGCCCCGGGCGCCAACCCGGTCGCCTGGCTGGTCTGGCACCTCACCCGGGTCCAGGACGACCACGTCGCGGACGCCTTCGGGCTCGACCAGGTGTGGCTGACCCGGGGCTTCGAGGAGCGGTTCGCGCTCGGCCTGCCCCGTCACGACACCGGGTACGGCCACACCCCGGAGCAGGTCGCCGGGGTGCGGGTCGCCTCGGGCGATCTCCTCACCGGCTACTACGACGCGGTGCACGGGCAGACCCTGGACGCCCTGCGCGCCCTGGCCGCCCAGGACCTGGAGCGCGTCGTGGACGAGCGCTGGGACCCGCCGGTGAGTCTGGGGGTGCGCCTGGTCAGCGTCCTGTCCGACGATCTCCAGCACGCCGGACAGGCCGCCTACGTACGGGGACTGCTTCAGCGCACGGAGTCGTAGCCGGGCAGGACCACGTCCCTGAGCAGGGCGTTGCGCTCGTCGAACGGGAGGAACGCGCTCTTGAGGGCGTTCACCGTGACGGTCCGCAGGTCCTCGACGGTCCAGCCGGCCTGCTCCACCAGCAGGGACATCTCCCGCGTCATCGTGGTGCCGGACACCAGGCGGTTGTCCGTGTTGAGGGTGACCCGGAAGCCGAGGTCCTTCAGCGCGGTGACGGGGTGCGTGGCGATCGAGTCGGCGGCCCCGGTCTGGAGGTTGGAGGTGGGGCACATCTCCAGCGCGATGCGGCGGTCGCGGACCCAGCCCGCGAGCCGGCCGAGCTTGCCGTCGACGATGTCCTCGGTGATCCGCACGCCGTGACCGATGCGCTGGGCACCGCACAGCTGGACGGCCTGGTGGATGCTGGGCAGGCCGTCGGCCTCACCGGCGTGGATGGTGAACGGCACGTTCTCGCGGCGCAGGTACTCGAAGGCGTCCAGGTGGTCGGCGGCGGGGAAGCCGTCCTCGGCTCCGGCGATGTCGAAGCCGAGGACGCCCGCGTCCCGGAACGCCACCACCAGGTCGGCGACCTCCCGTGTCCGGTCGAACATGCGCATGCCGCACAGCAGCGTCCCGACCCGCACCGGGGTCCCCGCGGCGGCGGCCTTGGCCATGCCGGCGGCGAGACCCTCCTGCACCGCCTCGACCACCTCGGGCAGGGTCAGCCCGCCCTTGGTCATCAGCTCGGGGGCGTAGCGGACCTCGCCGTAGACGACACCGTCGGCGGCGAGGTCGAGCACGTACTCCTCGGCGGTGCGCAGCAGGCCCTCGCGGCTCTGCATGACGGCGAGGGTGTGCTCGAAGGTGGCGATGTAACGCACCAGGTCACCGGAGCCGGCGGCCTCGACGTACCAGGCGGCGAGTTCGTCGGCGTCGGTGGTGGGCAGGGGGTGGCCCACCGTGTCCGCCAGCTCCACCAGGGTGGCGGGGCGCAGGGCGCCGTCGAGGTGGTCGTGCAGGACGGCCTTGGGCAGCCGGCGGAGGGTGTCGGTGTCGAGGTGGGGCGTGGTCATGGGCGGTGCGTTCCTCAGCGGTTCGGTGGTGAAGCGGGGGGCCACCCGGTGGGGGTGGGGTCGATCGGCAGAGGTTATACGTAAAACGTCGGTGCGCGCCAGTCCCGCTCCCGGCGGCGCCCCGGGCCCGGTCCCGAAGACCTGCGACGGCAGCCCGAGGCGCCCGGGCGGGTCGCCCGGGTACCGTCCGCACACGGAGACCACCGAGGTGCCGCGGCGGAGTCGGGAGCAGCGCAGAGGGGATGTCCCGGACCGGCTGGAGCGGGAGACGGACATCCGGGTGGCCTCGGCGGACGCCGAGGGGCTGCCCTGCCTGGTGCCGTTGTGGTTCGTGTGGGACGGCGAGGCCGTCCGGCCGGCGACCCGGCCGGCCGACCCCACCGGCCGCAATCCGCGGGAGGGCGGCCGGACCTGGCCGGCACTCGGCGACACACGGGACGTCGTCCTGCTCGACGGCGAGGTGGAGACGTACGGCGCGCGGGAGGTGCCGCCGCGGGCGGCGGAGGCGTTCCGGGAGAAGACCGGCTGGGATCCGCGCGCGGACCGGGCCGCCCACGCCTTCTTCCGGGTACGCCCCCAGGCGGTGCGGGCCCGGCACGGGGTGCGCGAGACGCCGGAGCGGCATCTCCTGCGGGACGGGATCCGGCCGGCGCAGGGCGCCTCGCGGCGCCGGACCCGCGTCGGCCCTCCCCGCCCCGCCCCGCCCCGCCCGGCGCCCGACGCCGCGGACGAGGAGGCGGCGGGGCCGCCCCCTCGTCCGCGGCGTCGGGCGCCGGGCGGGGCGGGGCGGGGCGGGGCAGGCTGAGGGCCACGGAACCGGCCAGTACGACGACGACGACCGCGAGGCTGACCGGAGAGGGGA
>NZ_LIRG01000660.1 GCF_001419695.1 Streptomyces prasinopilosus | reverse complement strand
ACGCGGAACCGTCGCCCGGCCCGGGGCCCGCCCCGCCGGTCCGGGCGACGGTTCCGCGTACGGACTCGCGCGGCTCGGCCGTTCGTGGACCTGGATCCTCGGCTCGGCCGTCGCGACGCTGGTGCCGGGCGTCCTGGTCCTGGTCTGGCCGGAGGGGACCCTGCACGTCCTGGCCGTCCTGGTCGGCCTGTACCTGCTGGTGACCGGGGCGTTCCGGTTCGTGGCCGTCTTCGGCCGGGAGGAGCCCGGGGAACGGCTCCCGGGGCTGCTCCTGGCCGTGCTGTACGTCCTGGCCGGGGTGCTGTGCCTGCGCCACCCGCTGCAGACCGTCGCCGCGCTCTCGCTGATCGTCGGCGTCGTCTGGCTCGTGTCCGGCATCCTCACCCTCTACACGGCCCTCGCCGCCCGGGACCTGCCGCACCGCGGCGTCGTCCTGGGCGTCGCGCTGCTCGGCATCGTCGCGGGGATCGTGGTGCTCGCCCTGCCGGCGGAGTCGGCCCGCGCCCTGACCCGGCTGCTCGGCCTGTGGCTCGTCCTGCTCGGCCTGGCCGAGGCGGCGGTCGCCCTCGCGTGGCGGGCCGCCCTCGGCAGGACACGCACCACGGGGCCGCACGCTCCCGCCGGAGCGGCCTGACACCGCGCCCGGACCCGGGCGGGCACCCGCGCCTCCGTCCTCCCGGGCGGCGGCCGTCACGGCCGGGACGGCATCCCCGCGGAGAGGAGCACCCATGGAACCGGCCCCGGCCCCGGATCCGCCGGACCCCGGCGGAACCGCGGGCCCGCACTACGCCCTCACCGCCGAGGAACGGGCGGAGTACGAGCGACTGCGCCGGCACGCGGCGGTGCGCCACCGGCGGGTGCGCCTGGCGGGCTCCTCGGTCCTCCTCCTGTCGGCCCTGCTGCTCACGCCCCCGGCCGTCGTCGCGGCCTGGATCCAGGACACCGTCTCCGACACCGACCGGTACGTGGAGACCGTCGCGCCGCTGGCGTCGGATCCGGCCGTGCAGGAGGCCGTGATCAACCGGCTCACGGACCGCGTGATGGAGAACGTGGACGTCGGGGCGGTGACGGACTCGCTCGCCGGGGCCCTCCAGGACGCCGGGGCGCCGCCCCGCGCCGTGGCGGGGGCCGAGGCCCTCGAGGTCCCGCTGCGCGACGCGGTCGGCACCGTCGTGGAACGCACCGTCAGCCGCGTGATCACCGGCGACGACTTCCAGCGGGCGTGGGAGGAGGCCAACCGGCGCTCGCACGCCGCGGTGGTGGCCGTGCTCACCGGTACCGGCACGGGCGCCGTGCGGGCCGAGGGCGGCACCGTACAGCTGCACCTGGGAGAGGTCGTCGACCGGGTGCGGGAGCGGCTCGTCGACGCGGGCTTCGAGAAGGCGGCGGCCATCCCGGACACCGACCGGACGGTCACCCTGTTCCAGACCGGGGAACTGGGCAGGGCGCAGGACACGATGCGGGTGCTGGACGTCCTCGGCGCGTGGCTGCCCGTCCTGACCGTCGTCCTCGCCGCGCTCGCCGTGTGGACCGCCCCGGCCCACCGCGTGATGCTGATGATCACCGGGGCGGGCACCGGCGTGATGACGGCGGTGCTGCTCGTCGCGCTGGCCGTGGCCCGACGGGCCTACCTGGACTCGGTCCCGCCCGCGGCGCTGCCGCCCGACGCGGCGGCGGCGGTCTACGACACGTTCGTCCGCTTCCTGCGCGACAGCACGCGCACCCTGCTGGTCGTCTCGGTGATCACGGCGCTGGTGGCGTACCTGTACGGTCCCGGCCGCCCCGCCCGTGCCGTCCGCGCGGCGGCGCGGCGGGGCACGACGGCCGCCGGCCGGGGGCTGCGCCGCGCCGGAGTGCGCACCGGGTCCCCCGGACGCCTGCTGGCGGACCACCAGGCGTGGACCACCGGCGGCGCCTTCGCGGCCGGGGCGCTGGTGCTGCTGCTCCGGAACCACCCCACGGTCGGGGCGGTGGCGCTCGTCCTCGGCG
>NZ_LIRG01000066.1 GCF_001419695.1 Streptomyces prasinopilosus | reverse complement strand
GTCACCCGCACCCGGCTCGGACACCGGTTCGTGCCCGTCACCGTCCGGCCCGAGCCGGCCACCCGGCCGCTGCGTCTCGTGCGGGAGGCGTCGTGAGCCCCGCCGAGCAGGGTGCTGCGGCGAAGGCTCTCGCGGAGCAGACCCGGCAGCGGATCGCGGAGGCGAAGGCTGCCGCCGAGGCTGCCGAGGCCGCCCGTAAGACCACCGGCCAGCGCTAGACCCCAAGACCGCCGCGGGGTGGCGGATGTCCACGGCTCCCCTCCGTCCCGCCACCCCGCGGCTTCCACCCTCATCCATTCCGGCATGACCAGCCGAGGAGATCAGCCATGCCTTCTTCCACCCAACCCGCGCAGTCGACCGCCTGGCCCGAGGGCGTCATCGCCCGCTACCTGACCGTCGGCGGCGCCACCGTCGACGTCAGCCACGACAGCCTCTACCTCGACGACACCGAGCCGAACGTAAGCACTGCCCGGTGCGGGGGCTGCGGCGCCTACTGCAACCAGGAGTGGCGGCGGAACGCGTCCGTCGGCTTCAACGACGGCAGCCGCTTCTCCGACGCCCAGGCCAGTGAGTGGGCGCAGGAGCACGCGGAGAAGTGCCGCGCCCTGCACCGGGAGACCGTCTACGCCGTCCCGCTGGCCGAGCGCGAGACGTGCCCGATCCACCTCGACTGGGTGACCGGCTGCACCGAACTCCACATCCACTACCCGGCCGCCGCCTGATGGCCGCCGTCGAGATCGTCAGCTTCGGTTTCCTGCATGCCAGCGCTCCTGAGGCGGACATCGTGCTGGACCTGCGGCGCGCGTTCCGTGACCCGCACGTCGACCCCCGGATGCGGCAGCTCACCGGCCGCGACCGGCTCGTGCAGCGGGCCGTGCTCCACACCGCAGGCATTCGGCCGCTCCTGAAGGCCACCGCCCGGCAGGTGCAGGCCTACGCCGAGGGTCCGGGCGACAAGCCGATCGTCATCGGCTCCGGCTGCGCCGGGGGCCGGCACCGGTCGGTCGTCGTCGCCGACCAGCTCGCCCGCCGACTGCGGCGCCGCGGCCACACCGTCACCGTCATCCACCGCGACATTCGTCGCCCTGTCGTACAGCGCTAACCGACCCAATCCGACTGATCGAACTGAAGGAGTACCGCATGTTTCGCAGCAAGACCCCCAAGGCTCAGGCCGCCGAGGTCCACGCCGCGTACCGCGACCGGATCAAGACCATGGCCACCTACGGCGAAGACTCCCCGGAAGGCCTCGTGGCCGAGGTGAAGGCGGACGACATGGCCGACGCCTTCCGCGCGCAGACCGGCAGGGACTGGCAGGACGTCGTCTGACCCTCCGATACCGCCGTCGCACGGTCCACCCCCGTTCCGTGCGGTGGCAGCCCCGGCCCGGCCACCACGGGCGTAGCCGCAAAGGCAGACCGGGGCACTGCACCACCCGCCATCCACCTGACCCGAGAGGAGCCCGTCATGGGCTGGAAGCAGGACCGAGCCGAGATCAAGCGCCTGATGGCCGCCCGTCCCGACCCGGACGGCAAGCACGGCGACGAGTCGCCGGAAGCGCAGGCGGTCAACGCCGAACTCGATCGCAAGCTGCGCCAGCAGCCGATCTGGCGGCGCGCACGCGCCCTGTACGAGAACTGACCCGCTGACCGGCTGTCCGATCCGCCCGGCTCGACCGGGTGGTGAGGAGAACCGGCCCAGCACCACCCCATCGTTCACCCCCACTAAGTCCTGGAAGGACACCCGATGAGCAGCGGATACCGTTCCTGGGAGGAGCGTGAAGCCGACGCCGCCAAGGCCCGCGCCGAAGCCGCGAAGCTCGCCGCCGAAGCACAGACGGCCGCCCAGCAGGCCGAGGCCAACGCGGCGAAGACCGAGACGGACAAGCTCGCCGAGCAGGTCAGGCAGACCAAGCTGCGCAACCAGCTCGCCGCCGTCGCCGAGACCGCGAAGGACGACAAGGCCGTCCGCAAGGCGAAGCGACGCGAGCAGCGCGACGACGACGGCACCACCTTCAAGATCCTCGTCAACGTCGTCATGACGCTCGGCCTGCTCGCCGCCCTCCCCGCCCAGATCTCCTACTTCCTCGGCCTGCACCACAAGGACGACAAGAACCCCGGCCCGGCCTGGACGCTCGCCCCCATCCCGTTCTTCCTCGAACTGCTTGCCTGGGTGGGCGTCATGGGCACCCGGTGGGCGCACCGTAAGGGCCTGCCCCGCTGGCCGTTCTGGCTGCTGACTGCCACGCTCGCGTCGCTCGCCGGCTACATCAACTTCGCACACGGCGTCACCCAGTACGGCACAGTCGCCGGCTGCGCCCTCGCTGCCACGTCAGTCATCGGCCCGCTGCTGGCGGAGGTCCGTCAGTTCCTCGAGTCGAAGGCCGCGGAGGACGGCCGGGACCTGAAGCAGCGCGCGAAGGACCGACGCGTCGCCCGGGAGAAGGCGAAGGCCGACGCGGAGCGGAAGCGGACCGAGCAGGCCGAGGACAAGCTCCGTGAGGATCTCTTCGAGGAGGAGTTCAAGGAGTTCCGTCGGATCATCGCCGCCCACCCCACGGGGGCCATCAGTCGCGAGGCTGCGTGGGTGCAGGCATGGGAGACGAAGCACGGTCTGCCGCTGTCGGTCACGGCCGAATCGCTCGCCTCCCGCGAGGCTGCGCGTGAGGCCATCGCAGAGGTGATGCGGGACTACGAACGCAGCCCCGAAAGCGTCGCCGTCGACCTCTGGCTCGCCGACGTGTTCGGTGCCAACGGAGGCGACGACGGGCCGTCTGGAGCGACCACAGAAGGCGGCCCTGGAGGGCCCGCGGGGGGAGGGTCACGGGCCCGCTCCCGGACCACCTCCGAAGGGCCTGGAGCCCTTGGGCGTAAAGGGAAGCAGGCATCTGGCCGCACCTCCGCCAAGACCCCCGAGAAGCCTCTTGAGCCGGCCCACATCGAGAAGGTTCGCAAGCTCGCCGAAGCCCTCGGAGACGTCGACCAGCTCTCCGCCCGCAAGGTCCGCGAAGTGATCGGCGGCGGCTCCAACGAGTACGCCGTCCGCCTCCGCGACTACGTGAAGAACAACCCCACATCCAACGCCTAACCCACCCCGTCAGGAGACCCGAAATGAACGCCACTCTTCGCCGCATCGCCGTCTCGACCACCGCCACCGTCGCCCTCCTCGGAGGCGCCACGGCGACCGCCGCCGCGAGCCCGGAGCACGAGGCGACCGTTCTCGCCGTCGCCCGCACCGACACCCAGCCGGGCGCCGCCGACGGCATCGGCCGCGACCTCACCCCCAACGGTGTCGGCGCCCCACTCACCAACCCGCAGCAGATGCCCGCCGGCTACCCGCAGAACATCCAGACCCAGGCGTCCGGAGCGGCCATCGGGACCGGTGTTGCCACCATCGCGATCCTCGGCCTCGTCGTCTTCTTCCGGGTCAAGGGCGGTCACTTGAAGGTCGGTGACGCGGTCGTCGTCACGATTCTCGGTGTCGCGCTCGCCGGAACCGTGATCGGCGGCATGGCCGATCAGCTCACCGACACCGGCGTCGCCTCGCTCAGCAACATCCTCGGCGGCCTCTGACCCACCCCTCGTGCGGGGCCCCACATCGGGGCCCCGCCCCCGACTCCTGGAAGGACAGGCCCTGTGGCCACCGAGATCGAGCACCAGCCGCCCTACGAGCCCTACGAGCCGCCGTTCGAGTGGTCCGACGAGGAACTGACCAAGCCCGCCGAGCCCGAGGGGCCGTCCCGTAGCGACCGCATCAAGACCACCGCCAAGAAGCAGTACGGCCACGCCACCGCCCGCACCAAGCACTGGCTGGCCGGCGCCGACATCGACCCCGTCACCGCCATCCAGTACGCCACCGACCGCAAGCAGGGCCGCTACGACAACAAGCTGATCCAGCAGCAGCGGATCGCCGCGGAAGCCCACGGCCGCTTCGCTCACGCCAAGGCACGCTCCGAGGCCGGCGAAGACGTCAGCGCCGGCACCCTCGCCAGCCTCGGCGGGCGCGTCGCCGCAGAGGAGTCCAAGCTCGCCGCGCTGCAGGCCACCCCGCTCCTGCCCCCGACCGACCGGGAGATCAACGCCGCCCGCACCAGCAAGAAGGCCAGCCGAGCCGCGATCGTCGCCGGTGGCGGACTGGGCGCCATGTCCGTCCTGGGCGGCGCGATAGAGCAGGCCGCCAGCGGGCAGCCCATGCTGCTGGCCGCGCTTGGCACCGCAGCCGGCTACGGCTGGTATCTGGTGTCGCGCCCTTTCGACGTCGGCCAGCCTGTACCTGCCCCGACCACGGAGACGCAGATGCTGGCCGCCCCGGTCGACCTGACGAAGCTGGAGTCGCAGCCTGGGATGCGGGAGTTCAACGCCCCGCCGCCCCCGGCGCTCACGGTTGAAGAACTCGAGCAGGCGCTCCGCAACATCGGCGAGGTCAAGCCCAACGAGCAGATCCAGATCCTCGCCGTGCCGCAGCGCGAGAAGGACGGCAGCACCACCGTTGTCTTCGACCTGCCGCCCCGCACCACCGTCGCCGAACTGAAGAAGAAGCTGCCCAAGCTGGCTGGCGCACTCGGCCGCGACGTGTCCATGGTCGACATCGAGAAGGCAGGCACTGAGGTACGCACCTCCTTCTGGATGACGGACCGCGACCCATTCGAAGAGACCCGGCCGTCCCCGCTGCTGAAGGCGCCGACCCAGCTCGACGCCTTCAAGGACGGCGTGCCCGTCGCCTGGAACAAGCGCGGCATCACCATCCGCCTGGCCATCAACAACCAGTCTTACGTCATCGCCGGCATGACCCGATCCGGTAAGGGCGTCGGCGCCTCCAACCTGGTCGTCGGCACGTCCTTCGACCCGCGGATCAACTTGCGGATCGTTGCCGGGAAGAACAATGGCGAGTGGGACCCCTACTCCAAGGCGGGCGTCGCGTCGACGTACTTCAAGCCGAACCCCGAGCGGCTGCTGGCCCTGCTCAAGGCGCTGCTCGCCGACAAGGACCGGCGGGAGAGGGACCTGGGCGCGCTCGGCAAGTCCAAGCTGGTCGCGCCCGTGATTGAGCAGATCGGCGGCATCGAGCTGCTGGTCATCGACGAGCTGGCCACCTACACGCGGCCCGGGAAGCCGCTGCGTGACGAGATCCTGGAAGCGCTGATCGAGCTGTCTGCGGTCGCTGCGGGTGCAGGCATCCTCATGGTGCTGATCACCCAGTACCCGGAGGCCGATGTCATCCCGCAGGCGCTCGCCATGAACTGCGGTGCCCGATGGGCGATGCGCGTTGAGAACGCCACCCAGTCCAACGCCATCCTTGGGGGCGGTCAGGCCAGCGCGGGCCGGGACGCCTCCAAGTTCGACCCGCCGCGGCCCGGCTTCGGCTGGCTGGTGAACCCGTTCGCCGGAGTCACCGACCTGGCCCGCTCCTTCGACCTGGACGAGGACGAGCGCGGCGAGATCACCATGCTGCTGGAGAAGGCCGCCAGGATCCGCGAGAAGTCGGGCCGTCTGGCCGGGCAGTGGGAGGACCCGATCGAGCAGCACCTCCTCAACGCGACCGGTCTGTCTTCGGCGGCGGGAGGACCGAAGCGGGATGGCGTGCCGGGCCGGCACATCCTGAGCCACACGCCGGAGCAGCGCATGCAGATGGATGCCTGCCGCGGGGCACTGAAAGCGATGGACGAGCTCGAGCGGGACGTCGCCCAACTGGATGAGATGGCCGAGATCATCGGCGGCGGCATGACCGAGGAGCGCCTGAGCGAGCTGCTTCGTGCCGCTGGAGCGGGCGGCACCGTGAAGATCACGATCCCGGGTCGGCCGAATCGCGTGAACGGCTACAAGCGGGCCGACATCGAGGACGCGCTCGACCTCCTCGAAGGCGCCTGACCTGGGCTTACTCGCCCGTTCACCCCGGACAGGCCCCCGGACAAGACCCTTTTCATCCCGGTCTGTCACCCGGACGGCAGGTGGACGCGACCCGGGTCGCGTCCACCCGTCGACCACCCCCTGTCCGGGGTGCAGACCGGGGCAAACCCCCACCTGTCCACCCGGCAAACCACCGCAAATCTGAAACGGAGACCTGGCCCATGCCGAAGACCTGGAGCCCCTCCCAGGCGAAGAAGTTCGCCAAGGAGGCCCGCCTGAACAAGCCCTACTACGTCGTCTACGACATCGCCCAGAACCGGGCCCCCTACGAGGACGCCCAGCTGTACTCGGAGTTCACCTTCACTCGTCGGGCGCCGTTCACCGGCAACCCGATGACCGACGGCGGTACGAGCGCTGAGGGGCTCTGCCTGCGCTACGGGCCTGTCTACGACAAGCCCCCGGCCGGCATGCGGAACGTCGCCGGGCCCGGCCCGCAGGTCGGTGCGCCGCTCGGCGAGGACCACTCCGCGTACCTGGACGAGGCCGAACTGCGGGGCATGGAGAAGCTCGCCGCGCAGGGCACCGACCCGCGGGCCCGCCGCATCCGCGGCCGACGCGTCTGACCACCAACCCACCCACCGCAAGGAGACACAGATGCGCCGCACCAGCTGGTACGCCCACGTCCGGATCGAGAAGGACGGCAAGTACGTCGAGCACAAGGGGACGCTCGATGCCGAGACGGTCGGGGGCCGCGTGCCCACAGAACGAATGATGGCCGAGCAGGTGGCAGAGATGCTCCTCCACCAAGCCCCGCACCTCAGGGGCGGGCGGATCACCGCATGCGAAGTCCGCAAGCTCGCCTAGCCAAGACCGGGGCGCCCCTCGAATGCCTGGAAGCGACCAGGGGCGCCCCTCCCTCCCCATCCGATTCAAGACCAGACGAGGAGACCCTCATCATGCCCCACCCCATGACCGACCAGCAGTGGGAGGCCCAGAACGGCAGCCTCTCCCCGGACGAAGCCCGAGCTCGCGGCCTGTGCTGGTGCTGCAGCGGCAACGGCAAGGCCCGCCGATGACCGTCACCGCTCTCCGGCCGTCCGTCGACACCACCCTCGACCTCGAGACCCGGCTTGCCCTCGTTGACGCCGTCATGTCGGTCCGTCTCGACGAGGCCGCGGTCGCCTACGAGGTTCGCACCGCGCACCTGCCCGGCGCCGACCCCGTCCTGCCGCGCCTCACCCCGACCGCGGCACCCAACCCGTGCCGGACGCCGATCGCCGGCCTCCTCCACCGGGCCCGAACCCGGCTCGAGACCGGCGGCTGGTGCCGCGATGCCCTCTACGACGAGTCCGGTGCCGTCTGCCCGATCCGCGCCATCCGCCTCGAAGCCGCCGGCCGCGACCAGACCCACGACGCGTGCGTGCTCCTCCTCGACGCCATCCAGCAGGCCTTCCCGGGCGCGGAGACGATCCCGTCCTGGAACGCGGCCCAGACCAGCCCCGCCCCCGTCCTCCGAGCGTTCGACCGCGCCACCGACCACGCCCACAACCGCGGCCTCTGAGCCGCACCCGGAAGGAACAACACATGGCCATCAAGCTCGACCGCAACCACAGGCTGGAGACCGGCCAGACCTTCGGCCGCATGCCCGACAACCCCAGCGACACCCTCACCACCCCCGACAAGACATGGGTCGCCGCCGTCATCGACAACACCACCGGCCGGTTCGTCGTCAAGTCCGCACTGTCCGCCACCCAGGCCGAAGCGATCGCCGACGCCGAAGCCCAGTACCGCCGCCGCTAACCCAACTCACCCGAAGGAAACCCGATGACCAAGCCCACCCCCGAGCAGATCCGCACCTACGCCGACGAGAACCAGGCCGTCGCCGCCTACCACCGAGCCGAAGCCGCCCTGTGCGAGAACACGGCCCGCGAAGCCACCGCTGGCATCACCCACGAGACCTCCGAGTACCTGCGGCTCAACGCAGCCGTCATCGACGCCGCCGCCCGACTCCCCGAGCGGTTCAAGCACCTGGCGGAGGACTGACATGGCAATCCGCATCAGCCACGGCGTCCGCGGTAGCCGGTCCTCGCTCACCATCGCCAACCTCGGCCAGCACCTCGCCCACACCCTCACCAGCAGCGAGTGGCGCGAGATCAGCTACCTGTTCGACGGCCGCTTCGCCGACATCGCCCTCATCCCGCCCCGCGAAGCCGGACGCATCGGCGACCTCATGGAGAAGGCCGCCGGCACCCGGTCCATGAGCCCGGAGTGGGGAGAACTCGCCGCCGAACTCGCCGACGCCGCCCACCGTGCAGCCCGCGCCGGACAGAACTGGGAATGGAGCTGATTAGCTAGGCACGGCAGCCTCACCGACCTGCACGGCCTCCACCACGCCCACCCGTGCACGTGCCTGAACTGCGACGACCCGATCATCGGGACGGCCCGCTTCCAGCTCGCCGACAGCACCGGCCGACCTGTGGCGACCTGCGTCCGCGCCCGCTCCCTCACCCCCGCCTGAAAGGCCCCGCCATGACCTCCACCCTTGACGCTGCTGTCCTCGCTGGCGGCGACCACCTGATCGTCTTCGCCGACGGACACCAGGTCACCGTGTTCGGTCCGGCCGGCGCCGACCTGTTCGACGAGGTGTTCTGCCATCCCGGCCTCGACGTCGACTGGGACCACGCCGAGGACTCGGCCGAGCTGTTCCTGTCCGGCGACCCGAAGCTGACGAAGGGCCGGCTGTTCCTGGAGGTGCCTGTGGAGGACGTCCGCAAGCTGATCGGCGAGCGCGGCGGGTACGGCCAGGAGCCGTCCTGACCGCCGCAGGCCCCCCGCTCACACCCCCGCCCCGACCACCGCAAGGAGTCCCAGATGGCCACGGTTCCCGTCTTCACCCCGGTCCCCGGCGGCTTCATCACCGCGCAGCCCATCGGCGACGGCCGGTTCGTCGTCGAGTCATGGCGGCTGAACATGACCCCGGATGACGCGGCCACGCCGTACTCCACGCCGGTGCACCACTGCATCGCCACCGAGACCGAGTTCGCCGGCCTGGTCGCCGAGTTCACGCCCGTCCTGGCCCGCCTCCACAACCGTCAGAACGCCTGATGGCCGGTCAGTATCCCGAGTTGGGCGCGTAGCCCGATCGCCTACGGGAGGCGCCCTAATCCGGCGCCTCCCACCCCCGGGCTCGTCACCGGATGAGCCTGCCCACCGAACCGTTCAGGAAGGAGGAGCGATGACCGCTCCCACCGAATCGGCCCCGCGCTTCGTCGTTCAGGAGTCCGGCCCGCGCGACTTCTATGTCTACGACACCGTCAGCCACCTCAGCTACGACCCGCGCTTCACCCGCAAGGCCGCCCAGGAAGCCGCCGACCGCCGCAACGCCCGCCAGGAGACCGGGTGACTACCTCGGCCACCCCCGCCCCCGACGTCCCGCCGCCGTCCGAGCCCCACCAGCACGACTGGGACGACGACCCTCGCACCTGCGCCCACTACGACCGCTACTGGTTCGACCGAGACGAGGACTCATGACCGTATGGAAGGTGCACGTCACCTTCGAGGGGCGAGAGGGTGAGCCGCTCGTGTTGCCCGTCCTCTCGACGTCTCCCCGCGACGCCTTGGACCAGGTGAAGACGGGGATCCGCGAGACGCTCCTGGGCGAGGAGCCCGGCGGTAGCGAGTACACGGTGAGCGTCTTCCCGCCCGGCTACCGCGCGGGCGACGAGTCCGTGCTCGCCGAGAAGGTCACCCTCGTGACGATGCGGAGCGCACCGTGACCCACCGCCCCATGTCGGCCCGCCGTGCTCGCGCCGTGGTCGACGCCGCCACCCTGGTGAAGGCCCCGGACTGGCGGGAGTCCCGCTGCTGGCATGTGGTGTCCGGCGGTGCGGTGCTGGTTGTGGTCGAGCCGTCCTACGGCGGCACCTCCGCCACGGGCCGGAACGGGTGGACGTGGCGGCTCCCCACCGGAGGCGCCTCCCGACGGCGCGAAACCACCATCGAGAAAGCCGCCATCGCCGGACTCGCCGCATGGGAGCGGTGGGCCACCAACAAGGAGAAGTGAGGAACCAATGTCCGACCCGACCATGCGCGCCTTCCTCGACTCGGTGATCGGTGCGGCCGTGGGCCTTGGCCTGTTCGCCGCGATCCTGCTGCCCGCTGGAGACGACCTCAGCTGGACCCGCTTCCTGATCGGCTGCGCGATACTCCTCGTCACCCCCGCCACCGTCACCCTGCTCCTCGGCAGGCATCGCCACCGCTGAACCCACCCCCTGTGGGCCCGTGCCGTCTGGTGCGGGCCCACAGGCGTGCCACGGGTCAACGGCCCGGCGTTGTCAACGGCGTGCCGCATCATTGGCCACAGCGTCACCCTGGATCCCGCACCACGAGGAGCCCGCCGTGCACGACCACCCCACCAGCCTGGACCAGTACGAGTGGCCGACCTGCATCACCCCCCGCTGCGGGCGGCAGCTGTGGGTTGCCGAAGCCGGCCGGTACGCATGCCGGCCGTGCGAGGACGCCACGGCCCGCCGTCTCCGTGACCTCCCCGGCCTGTTCCGCCAGCTCGACACCACCGCCATGCTGATGCGCGGTGCCCGGCGTCCCGGCGGGGCGACGTCC
The DNA here is from genome assembly GCF_001419695.1 of Streptomyces prasinopilosus. Taxonomy (GTDB): domain Bacteria; phylum Actinomycetota; class Actinomycetes; order Streptomycetales; family Streptomycetaceae; genus Streptomyces; species Streptomyces prasinopilosus. Next base: position 53,329 of record NZ_LIRG01000066.1, on the reverse strand, counting down.
GGCAGTAAGACGCCGCCGATCCCGCCGCGGCTCGAAGTCCTCGCCCTGGTTGGTCCGGGCGGGATCGCGGCCCGACTGTCGGCGATCGAGGATGCGTGGCGGGCGGCGCTCGGCTGGACGGTCGCCCCGTGGCGCGGGAATCCGACCCAGGCCGTGCCGCACCTGGTCGGGTTCCTCGGCAACAACCTGCTGTGGGCGTGCTCGTCTTACGAGAGCGTCGGGCAGGACATCGACGACCTGTGCAAGCTGCACTCCGAGTGCGCGGCGCTCGCCTCCGGGGAGAAGCGGCCCGGTCGTGTTCAGATCGGCGCCTGCCCCACGGTCGTCGGCGACGGATGGTGCGGCACGCAGCTCACCGCATCCACCGGCAGCCACCGCGTCCACTGCGGAGGCTGCGGCGGGCGGTGGGAGACGCTGGGGGAGTGGCGAGAACTCCGAGCCGCGCAGGACGCCGTGACCGTCGAACAGGCAACCCAGACGGGAGCGGCAGCATGAGCGAGATCGGCGACTTCCTGCGGGCCCGGTACGCCGAACGGCGGGCGATTGCAGCGGCAGCCACTCCCGGACTGTGGCGCGCCGAAGCCTACGTGTACGGGCTTCCCGAAGATGGCTGGGGCGACCCGACACACTGGGAGATCAAAGCCGGAGAAGTAGATGTTGTCGCCCACCAACCGCACGAAGGCGGCGGCATCTATGAGAAGACGGACGCCCTGCACATCGAGGCAAACCAGCCCGAGGCCGTCATCGTCGACCTTGATGCAAAGCTCGCCATCGTTGACGAGCATCCGGCCGCGACCGGATGGGATGGTGTCAACGTCGACGGCACCGTGTGCAGGACGTGCGGCGAGATCAGTAGCGACGGCGAGCTGACGGGCGGCCCATACCCCTGCCGCACCCTCCGCCTGCTCGCCCAGCCGTTCGCCGGGCACCCCGACCACAAGGGCGAGGAATGGGCGCCGTGAGCGCCCCGCCATGGGGGCACAAGCCGCCGCCCGTAGATGACGCCACCGCCTACTGGACTCAGTCCCCGCCCGCCCCGTCACCACGCTGCACCTACTGGCTGCGCCGCCACACCGAAGGAACCTGGCGGCCCAACCGGCGCCTCCGCATTGAGGGCTACCACACGGCCGCCGAACACCTCGGCATTTGGATCTGGGAGTACCTGCACCTGATCCGACCACTCTTCGACGAGGAAGAGGGAGCCGGGTCCACCCCGTGATGCTGTTTCAGCAACAGGGGTTGCCATCTGATCAGCGGCGAGCGTATGGTGTGCTCCAATCGATCTCGCTGTGTCTGGAGGGCCGCCACCAAGCGGCCCTTCCGTGCGTCTGGGGGTGATCGAGTGCCCCCGCAGCTCGTTCCCGAAGACCTTGCCGCCTACTGGACCGGCCGCCCCGCGACCACCATCCGCAGGTGGGCAGCCGAAGGACGACTCACCAGGCACCACAACCCGCAGCGGCGTAACGGCGTCCTCTACGACCTCGCCGAACTCCCCGAAGCCCGCCGGGACCCCGACACGCGCGAACTCGTCGAACCCGGGCCCACGCCCGGCATCATCGAAGCTGGCTTACTCGCCGCCTGAATCTCCCTGCGTGTGGCTCCCGCAGGGCCGGGCCTGGTAGCGCCTCGCGCTCGGCCCCTTGTCCGCCCGGTCCTTTTGACGTCCTCTCCCGCCTGAAGGCGGGAGATTCTCTCCCTGGCGTCCGCCGTGGCGGCTCGCCTTGAGTCGAGTTCCTGTTTCATCGGGTCCTGCCCTCCGCTAGGCGGCTGGTCTTACGGTCCCTCCGCAGGCGTTTGGCTTGTCCGCCCGTCCGGCGGCCAAGACGATGCGGGCCGCGTTCACGTCCCGGTCGTGGATGGTCTGACAGGCCCCGCACGTCCACTCCCGGACACTGAGGGGCTTGGGCCCGTCGATGACGAAGCACACTGAACAGGTCTGCGACGACGGCAGGAAGCGGTCCACCTTGCCGAAGGTCCGGCCGTACCGGGCAGCCTTGTACTCCAGCATCGCCGTGAGCCGGGCCCAGCCGGCGTCGTGCACGGACTTCGCGAGCCTGGTGCGAGCGAGCCCCTTTACCGACAGGTTCTCCACGTACACCGCTTGGTTCTCGCGGATCAACTGGGTGGAGAGCTTGTGGTGGTGGTCCCGCCGCGTGTCGGCGACGCGGGCATGCAGCCGCGCCACGCGGGCGACGGCCTTCTTGCGGTTGTTGCTGCCTTTCTTCTTCCGGGAGAGGGCCTGCTGTGCCTTGCGGAGCTTGCGTTCGGCGCGGCGCAGGAATTTCGGTGAGGACACCTTTCGCCCGTCCGAGAGGACCGCGAAGTGCGTCAGGCCCAGGTCGATGCCGACCTCGCCGCTCGACTCCGGCAGCACCTCGGACGGGTCGGTCTGGACGACAAAGCTCGCGAAATAGCGGCCTGACGCATCCTTCACCACCGTGACTGACGAAGGGTCGGATGGCAGGTCGCGGGACCACTTCACCCGCACCTCGCCGACCTTTGGCAGCCGGAGCTTGCCGTCGGGGAGTACCCGGAAGTAGTCGGATCGGGTGTAGCGGGCGGTCTGGCGGTTGTCCCGCTTGGACTTGAACCGGGGCTCGCTCATCTTCGGACCCTTGCGTTTTCCGGACAGGGAGTCGAAGAAGTTCCGGTACGCCTGGTCCAGGTCGCGCAGTGCCTGTTGCATGACGCCGACCGGGGCGTTCGACAGCCACGCACGCTCAGGTGTGCGCTTCGCCTCGGTGATGAGCTGCTTGGACAGATCTCCGGACTTCGGGAACGGCGTGCCCGCCGCGTGCGCGTCCTTGCGGATGCGTAGGGCGTCGTTGTAGACGACGCGGGCGCAGCCGAAGGTGCGGGCGAGCGCTTGCTGTTGGCCACGGGTGGGATACAAGCGGAACTGGTACCTGAGCTGCACAACCCACCCCCTTAATCCAACTGAGTGCGAACAGGAACAGTCTATCGTACTGAGTGTGAATAGTGACGACTTCTTGACCGCAGACGAAGCCGCCGGCCTGCTCGGAATCGACCGCCGGTCCGTATACACCTACGTCCAGCGCATGGAGGGCTTCCCGCAGCCTTCGAAGATCGGTCGAACCCTGCTCTTCGAGCGTCAGGCACTCCTCGACTGGCGGGCCAAGCATCCGGCCCGCCGCAAGCGCGATTCCCCTCCGACCTGAAGGCCGGAGTCTCCTTGCGCACATCACAGTGGGGGCCGGGCGGACGACAACCCCGATAAGCGCCCGCAGTTAGCTACTGCGGGAAGGAGGTCCGGCGTTCCAGGCGCCGGGCCTCCGTGTCACCTGGAGACGAACATGGCTAACGGAAATCGCTCGTCGCTCGATGAGCAGGTCAAGAAGTACATGACCACCGCCGAAGTGGCGGAGCGCTACAGGACCGCCGAGAGCACGGTGCGGTACTGGCGGCACATCGGCTACATCCCCGGCGGCGTCAAACGGGGCCGGAAGGTGCTGTACGACGTCGCGGTGCTCGACGCGTGGGATGCGGAGCAGGTAAAGGCGCAGGTGCAGCCTGGCGGTGAGCAGTGATGGGCGGCCAGCAGTATGGTCGTCGGGCCATCGAGGTCGGCCCCGTGGGAAGCAACGTCGCCGCCAACGTCCAGCGCATCCGCGAAGCCCGCAGGCTCAGTACGCGGCAACTCAGCACCCGACTTGCCGAAGTGGGGCGACCCATACCCGCTTCCGGCATCACACGCATTGAGCAGGGCATGCGCCGTGTAGACGTCGACGACCTTGCCGCGCTGGCCAAGACGCTCGACGTTCAGGTAGCCCAGCTCCTCCTGTCGCCGTCGGACCTGTCGATAGAGATCCGCATCGGGAGCGGCGGTGAGGGCCGATGAGCGAGCAGCGCCACGCCCGTCCCGCAGTCCAGTACGGGCCTACCGCCGCCACCGTGGCAGCCAACATCAAACGCATCCGGAAGGCTCGGGGCCTGAGCGTCTATACATTGTCGGACCGACTCCGAGACGCAGGCCGGACAGTCGCCCCGTCCGCTATCTCCAAGGTGGAGCGCTGCGAGCGCCAGGTGCACGTAGACGAACTGGTGGTCTTCGCAGCCGCCCTCGACGTCTCGCCGTCGGCGCTACTGCTGCCGCCCACCGACAACCCGTCGGAGAAGGTGGAGATCACCGGCGCCGGACCGATCCCCGCCGATCAGGCATGGGACTGGATGGACGGCCGCCGCCGACTCGACCAACCCTCACCGGACCCCAGTAGCGCAGCACTGCTCTACCTACTGCACTCCCGACCGCCGATCCGTCGCAACCGCGAGATCGGCAGCCACTAGACGGGCGGTCCGGTCGCCGCCTGGTCCCGCCGCCCGCGCCCCCCGCCAGGGCGGCGGGACACCACCCCAGCGCCACGCGGCGCCCAACTGGAGGAGGCCGCGTGCCGGACTCGCTCAGCAACACGGCAGAGAACTTGACGCTCGACTGGGTCCTCGGTGTCGGCGCCCCGACCCGGCCCACTACGCCACTGAAGGTCGCTCTGGTCACCGCGAACGGCACCGACACGGCTGCGGGCACCGAGGTGGCCGGCGGCTCCTACGCCCGGCAGAACCTCAGCGTGGCCGCGGCTGTCAACGGGGCCACCAGCAACTCGGTTGACCTGGCGTGGACCGGGCTGCCCGCGGCGACCGTGGTCGGTGTCGAGATCTGGGACTCGGCAGGCAGCCCGGTCCGCCTCTGGTACGGGCCGCTGTCCGCGTCCCGCACCGTCGCCGCGGGGGACGAACTCAAGCTCACCGCCGGGTCCCTGACGCTGTCGATCTCGTAGGGAGGCGGCCGTGCCGAGCCTCTCCACGCTCGTCGACAACTTCAACGCGGCCGCACTCAACCCCGTCTGGGGCAACTCCTACGGCGGGACCGCGGTGGTCGGCGGCCGGGCGCGCGTGCCGTGCACCCTCGACTACGCCGGCTGCCAGACCGCCTACGCGTGGACTCTCGCCGGGGCCAGCTTCTTCGTGCAGGTGCCCGTCGTGCCGGCCTCGGGCGGGGCCACGGCGGAGGCGTACTGCGCGGTCACCGTGCAAGGCTCGGTCGAGGGCACCCGCGTCGGGTTCATCATCAATGCGGTGTCGGGCATGCTCCGCTGTGTGTCCGAGACCGGCTACTGGGATGATGCCGCCGTCGAACTCGCCTACAGCCCCGTCGCCCACCTGTTTCTGCGGATGCGTGAGGACGGCACCAGCCTCTACTGGGACACGTCCCCGGACGGCACGACGTGGACCAACCGCAGGACGCTCGCCACCCCCGCCTGGATCCCAGCCGAAGTGGATACGTGCGCGCTCGACATGAGCGCCCACCGGGATGGCGGCACTGGCGACTACGTCGCATTCGACCTGTTCAACACCCTGTCCAACGGGGCGGTGTGGACAGCGTCTGCGGCTTTGTCCGCCGAGACGACCCTCAGTGCCGCGGCCCGCGTCGCCGCCCGCGCGACGGCAGAACTCACCGCAGACACAACCCTCACCGCCGCCCCGACCCTGGCCGCGCACACCACAGCCGCCCTCGTCGGGCAGGCGACGCTTGCCGCGGATGCGGACAGTGCAGAGATCCCGGAGGTGGCTGGGTTGGCCGCAGGGCATTTCGATCTGCGCTTGGAGCAGGGCGCCACGTTCGTGCAGAACTACCGGGTCGCGGACGTGCCGGGCTTCTCCTGGGACGGCTGGTCGGTGCGCTCACAGATCCGGTCGGCGCCCGCTTCCGAGCACGGCGAACTCCTCCTCGACCTGGGCGACTACCTGACCATCATCGGGGACACGATCCGTCTCGCGATCCCCGCCACGGTCACTGAAACCCTCACCCGGAACGGGGTCTGGGACCTCGAAGTCTTCAAGGCGGGTACCGTCGTCAGGCTGCTGCAGGGCCGGGCGGTCGTCTCGCTGGAGGTGACTCGGTGAGGCTTCAGGTGACCGGTGAGGCGCTCACCGACGAGATCGAGGTGACGACCGGGCAGCAGGCGCGCACTGTTGTGGTGTCCGCAGGGCTCGTGTCCTCCGTGAACGGGCAGACGGGCGATGTCGAGGGCCTGGCCACGGTCGACGGTGTCGAGGCCGCGGCGCAGGGTGTGGTCGACGAGCATGTGGCCGCTGTGGACCCGCATGGGGACCGGGCGCATGCCGAGGAGGCGCTGCAGGGGCACGTCACCGCTCCGGATCCGCACGGCGATCGGGCGGCAGCGGCAGCCGACGCGACGGCGAAAGTCGACGCGCACCTCGCGGCCGTGGACCCGCATGGGGATCGGGCTTACGCTGACGGGAAGTTCTTCCCGAAGGCGGGCGGCACGTTCACCGGGCCGTTCAACGGGCCGGGAACGTTCGCGGTCGCCGCTGATGGCGGTGTCACCGCGCCGAGCCTCACCCTTCCCGCGGCAGCGACCACGCTCAGCAAGAGCCTGGTCGTCACCGGCCCGACCGGGGCGGTCTCCTACGTGGTGTGGCGGGCGCCGAAGGCGTGCACGGTGACGGCGGTGCGCGGGTACCGGGTCGGGGGCACCGGTGCGACGATCAACGCGCAGAAGGGTGCGGTCGATCTCCTCGCCACGAACCTGTCGCTGTCGACCGCGAGCACGTGGATGTCCGGGCCGTCCGTGCAGAACGCCACCTTCGCCGCGGGGGACAGTCTCACCGTGGCGATCCGTTCCGTCACCGGTACGCCGACCGCGGTCACGATCCAGGTCGACCTGCAAGGGGTGTGAGCGATGGCGGTCTACACCGTCGACGACGGGCAGATGCTGTACCAGCCGCCGCCCACCACGCTCACCACCCAGACCCTGACCGGGCCGGCCCGGCTGCAAGTCTCCGACGCGCAGGGCGTGCTAGCCACGCTCACCATCGGGGCGCGCACCGTCGCCATACGGGGCCCGCAGAGGACATTCACCGAGACGAAGCGCCCGCACGTCGACAGCTTCGACCGCACCACCACAAGCGGCTGGGGAGTCTCACCCGCAGGCGGCAACTGGTCCAACAGCAACGGCACCGACGCCGACTACACAGTGTCGAGCGGTACCGGCATCATCAACATGACCGCAGTGAACGCGTCCCGGCACACATCGCTTGTCGACGACATCACCGACCTGGACGCCCGCCTGTCCTGGAGCCTGGACAAGACGCCCACCGGCAACGCCAGCAGCCTGGCCCTGTCATTCGCGTACACCAGCAGCACCAGCCAGTACCGGGCCCGCATGTCAGTCCTCACGACCGGTGCCGTCCAGCTCATTCTCGAATGCCAGACTCCCAGCGGCACCACCACCATCGGCGCCGCCACTCAACTCGGCACCGGCTACGTCGTCGGCGACGTCTGGCACATCCGCGCCCAACGCATCGGGACTACGATCCGCTGCCGCGCCTGGAAGGACGGCACCCCGGAACCGACCACCTGGACGCACGAAGTCGTCGACGCCACGCTCGGCGCTGGCCGGATCGGTGTTCGCGGCATCGCCACCACTGGTAGCACCGCGATCCCATTCCAGTTCAAGGTGCACGACCTTCAGCTGTACTCCGGCACCTGGCCCGACCCGCCCGTCATTACTCACAGCACGTGGGTGCGTGTCCTCCCGACGCCGTTCGACGGGACATGGACGCCGGCACTCGCCGACCAGATTCGGCGGTGGGCGGTCGACAGCAGCCCTGACGTTCTCGCCTACGCGCTCATGTACGTCACCGGCGCCCCCGCCGTCACCAGCCCCGCCCTCGCCGGAGCGCAGATCGTGGGGGAGTCGAAGTACGGGCCCGACGACGTGGACGGCACCCGCATGGAAGGCGCCGACTTCCACGAGTACATGGGCCTGCCGTGGACGTTCGTCAGCGGCGAGACCGTGCCCGCGCCCGATCCGAAGTGGCAGAAGAGCCTCGACTGCTCCGGCTTCGTGCGCATGGTCTACGGCTACCAGATGGGCATTCCCATGGTCCGTGACCAGGCCATCAACGGCCTGAACCTCCCGCGCAGGACGCGAGACATCGGCCCGAACGGGCCCGGCATCATCGTCGCCCAGGCCACCGGCACGGCGCCGCCGCTCACGAACATGCAGATCGGGGACGTGCCGCACTTCGACGCGACCACCGAGGCCACGGCCGGCGAGATGGACCACAACGGGATCTACCTTGGCGTCGACACCGCCGGTCACCCCCGGTTCATCAACTCGCGCAAAACGCCGAACGGGCCCACCTTCGGTGACTTGGGTGGATCCTCCGCCCTGGACGGTACCGGCCTGTACGCCACCAGCCTCCGTCTCATTCGACGCTTCTAGGAGACCGTCATGCCCACCAGTGATGCCGAGGGCAAGGACTGGTCCCTCGAACGATTCCGCTACCACCTGCCGAACACGGTGTGCGATGTCGGGCCGGGTGAGGGGACCTACGCGAAACTCTTCCGGCCCGTGCATCACGGCGTCTGGTGGACCTGCATCGAGATCCACAAGCCGTACATCCGTAAGTACGGCCTGAAGAACACGGCGAAGCGGACCGGCATGTACGACGAGGTCCACAACCTCGACGCCCGCGAAGCACCCGACCACCTGTACTACCGGGACGCGGTCCTGCTCGGGGACGTGCTAGAGCACATGCCGCGCGAGGACGCCGTCACGCTGCTGGAGCGGATCGTCGCCGCCGGGGCGTGGAACATCCTCGTGTCCGTGCCGATCGTCGAGTCCATTCAGGGTGAGGTGGACGGCAACCCGCACGAGGCGCACCTCCACCAGTGGGATGCGGACGACATGGACCAGGTGCTCGCCGGACTCGGCGGGAACGTCGACAGCCTGCGCGGGAACACGCTTGGGTGCTGGTGGTGGAACCGTGGCTGACCTCGACGCCCGCACGATCGCCGCCGCTGCTCTCCGCAAGCGGGCCGAGAACGGCGGCAGGCACCTGCATCACCGCGACTGCATCCACAACCTGTCGCCCGAGCAGCAGGTGGCGATGCGAGGCAAGACCGTCGACTGGTGGTTTCGGGTGATCGGTCCTCTCCCCGAGCAGATCACCCCCGACCAGTGGCGGACCACACCGCCCACCCCGTAGACCGCAACCTGACCCCACGGAAGGCCCGCGCCATGGCCGATCCCACGCACTTCCTCGGACGGCTCCTCGGCAGCATCCCCGAACCCGAAAGCGCCTACGACGATCTCATCACCCGCATGAGCGTTGCTGAAGGCGGCTTCCTCTGGACCCACGAGGAAGCCACCACACTCGTCGACGCCGTCCTGCACGAAGCGGCCGAGAAGATTCGCACCGAAGAAGCACCCGAACAGCACGACGACACCTTCGACGCTGGCGCCGTATGGGCCTCCGACCTCATCCGTCCAGCCGCCGACCCATCGCCTGAAGACAGTTGAACCGGAGCCCGCGCCATGGATCTCCACGCCTGGATCACCCGGCAAGTCGACCGCGTCGAAGCGTCCGCCCGCGCCGAGCTGGAATACCGGCGGGTCGTCTTCGAGCCTCACAGTGGCGGGCCCGCCATCACCGGCACCGTCACCGGAGTCACGCAGACCCCGGACGGGCTGCAACTCGACATCGCCCAGTGCGGCGTTGAACCGCGCGACGAGACGCCCGCGCCCGTGCAGTCGGCCACCGCCGTCCTGCGTCGCTGTGAGGCGGACCGGCGGATCCTCGCCCGGCACCGGCTCGCTACCGAGTGGACCTGGGCGCACGAGGCTCCCTGCCACGGCTGCGGAACCGAAGGCGACTGCGACGACCCCGTCACCGAGAACCTCAACGACTGCCCCGAGCTGCTGGACCTCGCGCACGCGCACGGGCTGACGGACGAGATCCTCGCCGGACTCGACCGGCCCCAGCCGCCCGAGGCAGACGGCGGCCTCCCCGACGACTTCGGTTACGAGATGCGCATCACCAGCTATCCGACCCGACCGATCACCACCGCCGACGTGCCCGCCGCACTCCGCGGCCCCCACTGGAAACCCTGAACCCCACAGGAGCCCGCGCCATGGCCCAGTACTACGTGACCTACACCGAGGGCAGTGAACAGCACATCCCCGCCGACAAGGTCCACTTCGAAACCGACAACGACCAGTACGTCTTCACCACCAGCGGCGAGCCCACCGCTTTCGCACCCCGCGTCGGAGTCCTCAGCATCGTCCGCATGCCCGAGCCCGCCGCCAAGGCGGTGACCGGCTGATGGCTGCCGTACCCAGCTACCGCGAACTCGCCCAGCGCACCCTCGGGCAGGCCGCGCAGGATCTCAACGCGATGCCGCAGGGGAACGTGGCCAGCGCCGAGATCCAAGCTCGCGCTGCGAAGGCACAGGCCATCGCGGCCGTCGCCATGGTGCAAGCCCTGCTGGAGATCGGCGACGTCCTCCGCGAGAACCTCAAGCGGGGTGACGCCTGATGGCCACCGTCGAACTGCACATCGCCAACGACATGCTCGACAGCTTCGAAGCCATCCGCCCCAAGCTCAACGGCCGCGAAACCGGACGCCGGCCCAGCCCCACGGCAATGGGCATCACCATCCTCGACATGGAGATGGACGGCGCACCCGACCAGGCGAAGACCATGGAACTCGTCCTGCAACTCGTCGACGGCCAACCCAAGATCAGCGGAATCCACTACTGGGACAAGCACGGCATCTTCCTCGCGCCCGTCGTCCCCTTCCGCAAGGCGGTGAACTGATGGCCCGCCTGCAGATCCTCGAACTCCCCGAAGGCACCAACGACGACCGGCCGCCGTTCGTCCTCGTCGTCGACGAGTACACGCCGCGCCGCTTCGTCATGGGCCCCGGCCAGACCGAACAGCCCATCGACGAGTTCGACGGCATCGCGGAGAAGATCGGCGCCCGTGGCATCCTCGTCTTCGAAGAGACCGTCGACATCCCCGCCAACGACGTGCCGGTCGGGTTCGACGAAGCATTCAAGAGCGACGTCCAGCACTGGGCCGCAGGAACGAACGAGACCCTCGCGCGCATCGTCGAAGCGATCAGCTACCCCAAGAAGCGCCCCAGGCAAGACCAGACCGAGCCGGGGCTCGGCGAACAGCCCGCCGCCGATGCCTGACGTGACGGTGAAGCTGTCCGACGGCGTCCGCGAGATCACCGTCGAAGTCCACGGCGCCGACAACGACCCGCTCACCCAAGCCGAAGACACAGCCGTCCGGCTCTACGGCATCGTCGCCGCCACACCACCCGACCGGCGCGCCGGCTTCGCGAACTGGGCCGTCAGCAGCGACACCGAACGCAGCGGGGAGGAGTAGACGATGCCCGCCTACCTCGTCATCCACTCGCGGGAACAACAGCGCGACGACCTCCGCCTCTCCGACCCAGACCTCGCACTCCGCTTCGAAGCCGGCTGGGCCATCTTCAGCGACGCCCAAGGCGACTGCCTCGCCATCCCGGCCGGGCAAGGCGCCAGCATCCAACGCGACGACGAGATAGGCGAGTTGAGACCGAACGATGGGGCTGAGCAGGTAAAATAGACCGAAGAACCCCGGCGATCGCGGGCAGGCGATCCCGGGGCCGTGACACCACGATCGGAGTCGTGATGCTTGACAAGCCTAAGCCCATGTCTGGCTGGCAGCGCCGTAAAGATCGAATCGAGCGAGGCTTGCCCCGATACACGCCAGGCGAAGCGGCAAGCAGGAAAACCAGAGATGCTCGACGTGTCCGCGAGCGGACACGGGAGAACGTCGAGTTCGTGACCGAGCTCAAGATGAGGCTCGGCTGCGTTGACTGTGGCTACAAGGAGCATCCGGCAGCCCTGGACTTTGATCACCTGCCCGGCCATGAGAAGCGTCGCGGAATCTCGCGCATGCTCACTGCGCATCGGAACACCCTCCTCGCGGAGCTCGCGAAGTGCGAGGTCGTCTGCTCGAACTGTCACCGGATCAGGACGTGGCGTCGCAAACAAGAGTCGGCGAGCAGCGAAGGTGCTGCGCAGCCGCTCTCGCCGGAGACGACTGAGGCGGCTTGAGCGTCACCACCCCACCAAGCTCGTCGCTGAATGGAAGCGAGATGATTCCGCATGGTCGCCGGACGTGAAGTCACCCCCGGAGATGCCGCTGCCACTGAGCGCCTGATGCGTTACTGGGCCGAAGGTCCAGGCGCGGCAAAGATCGCCTGGGGATCGGCAGGGGACTTCGACCGCTGCCGAGTCCAGCTCGGCAAGTACGTGAAGCCCGGTCGGATGCTCGACGGCCTCTGCTCCAACCTGCACAAGCGGGCCACCGGCGAGCGGCCTGGTCCCAACGCCCACGGCGGCAAGGGCCGCGACTGATGCCCAGTCAAGGCCGGCGCTCAGCTCCGCTGCCCAAGGGCTGGTATCGCATCCGTGCCCGCATCCTCAAGCGTGACGGCCATGTCTGCCAGTGGCCCCTCGCTGCCGGCGGCCTGTGCGGCGAGCCGGCCAACCAGGTGGACCACAAGCAGGGCGCCGCCCAGGGAGTGGACGACCACAGCGAAGCGAACCTGTGGGCGCTGTGCCAGTGGCACCATGATCAGAAGACTGGTCGCGAGGCATCGGCCGTGGCTCATGCCAAGCCGCCGCGGCGCCGGCCAGCCGAGGCCCACCCCGGCTTGATCAATTGAGCCGAGCGGACCTTGATCGATCCCAGGGTGATCATGCCTTCAAGATCATCCTGGGGGGTACCTCCAAGATCATCCAGATCTGAGGATCGGGCACGTTAGCTTCCCGGAGTGCGCGCGACTCTGGGGATCTGATGATCATGGTCTGACCTGCATGTTTGCCGTTCGGGTGTCGTCGGCCTGCCGGGTGGTACGCATGTCACGGACCTGTATCAGTGCAGGTCAGGGTGCAGATTGCCGTCACGCATGCCCGTAGACTGGGGTGCATGAAGACGAAGCGTTGCGAGCACTGCCGGGAGCACCTCGGCGCGCGGCATGCGCACAACGCTCGGTTCTGCTCGGGCCGTTGCCGCATGGCTGCTCACCGGGCGCGTCAGCGACAGTCGGACTCGGTCCCGGCCGCGATGACGCGCCGTCGGCAGTGGGTTCGGTACAGCGACCGCAAGGTGCCGCTGTCGGCCCGCGGTCCGAAGCGTGCGCCGGCCTCGTCGACTGACCCGGAGACGTGGAGTTCTTACAGTGCGGCCAAGCGTTCGAGGGCCGGTGTCGGCATCGGGTTCGTTCTGAGCTCGGTGGACCGCCTGGTGTGCATCGACCTCGACCACGCCTTGGTGGATGGAGCGTTGACGGCCTGGGCGCGGAGGATCGTCGCCCGGCTGCCGCGCACGTACATCGAGATCTCGCCGTCCGGTACTGGCCTGCACATTTGGGGCTACGGCAGCGTTGGGCGAGGGCGCCGGATTCGGCGCGGCGATACCGCGGTTGAAATCTATGACCGTGGCCGCTACATGACCGTGACGGGCGAGCGATTCGAGAAGGCGCCCTCTGTGCTGGCTGATCTCTCGAGGGTGATCGACGACTTGCTGTGAGGGGGTGCCTCTCATGGCTGGTCGCGGCATGGCGCCGAAGGCTACGCGGTCGCGCGCCCGGGACTCAAAGGCCCGGGAGGGGGAGCTGAACCGTGTCGAGGACGACGGCGAAGTCCGCGGGCCCGAATTGCCGGAGGGAGTTCTGCCGGACCAGGAGTCGTGGCATCCACGGACGGTGCAGTGGTGGGAGACGTGGCGGCGGTCGGCGCAGGCTCAGGTCTTCATCGACACCGATTGGGACTTCCTCCTCGACACGGCCCTGCTGCACCACGTCATGTGGACCAAGGGGCGCTGGGAGTTCGCTTCCGAGGTCCGGCTACGGGCCGCGAAGTACGGGGCCACTCCGGAGGACCGGATGCGGCTCAAGCTGAAGATCGAGACCCCGGCAGACAAGCCAGCCCAAGTGGAGACCCCACGGTCGACGTCGGACCGGCGGAAGAACCTTCGGATCGTCAGTGAGGATGCCGGCTAGGGGGTGCCATGCCGTGGCGCGGTCCCCAGTACGACGGCGAGTTCCCTTCTCTCGGGCACCACATCGTGGAGCACATCGAGGAGTACCTGTGCCACGGCCCTGGCGACGTTGTCGGCGAGCCGATCGAACTGGACGATGAGTTCTACGCGTTCATCGTCAAGGCCTACCGCATCGACCCGGAGACGGGCCGGCGGGTCTACCGGCGGGCGTTCCTGTCGCGGGCGAAGGGCCGCGCGAAGTCTGAGATCGCCGGGATGCTGGTCTGCTCCGAAGCCTTGTTCCCGGTGCGGTTCGACGGCTGGGACGCGAACGGGGAGCCGGTCGGGAGGCCGGTGAAGTCGCCGTTCATCCGCTGCCTGGCCACGGAAGAGGGCCAGTCGGGCAACACTTACGACAACGTGTCGACGATGCTCGAGTACCTCATCGAGCACCACGGCGCCGACTTCCCGGGCATCGACATCGGCAAGTCGGCGCAGTCCTCGAGCCGGATCATTCTGCATCATCAGCGGGGCGAGATCACCCCGTCGACGGCGTCATCCGCGGCGAAGGACGGCGGCAAGGAGACCTTTGCGGTCTTCGACGAGACCCATCTGTATGTGCTGCCGGAGCTGCGGCGCATGCACGGCACGGTGCGACGCAACCTGCGTAAACGCAAGGAAGCCGAGCCGTGGTGCCTTGAGACGTCGACGATGTACGAGCCGGGTCAGGACTCGGTCGCGGAGGCGACCCACACCTACTACAAGGCCATCAGAGAAGGCCGGGTACGGGGCGCGGACGCGGCCGGCTTGCTGTTCGACCACCGCCAGGCCGTTGACGGCGTGGACCTGTCCGACCGTGATGCCTTGCTCGCTGGCCTCAAGGAGGCTTACGGGCCGGCCGCGGCGTGGATGGACCTGGACGGCATCATCGCCGAGATCTGGGATCCGCAGTCGTCGCCGTCGGATTCGCGACGGTACTGGCTGAACCAGCCGGTTGCTGCGGAGGACGCTCTGCTGGACCCGGGGGAGTGGGCCAAGTGCGCTTCGGAGCTTCGTCTGCAGGACGGCGACGAGATCACGCTCGGCTTCGACGGCGGCAAGACCGACGACGCGACTGCGTTGATTGCGCTGCGGCTCTCGGACCGCCTGGTGCAGCCTCTGGGTATCTGGGAGCGGCCGGAAGGACCCCTGGGGAAGAACTGGGAGGTCGACCGCAAGCATGTGTCGGATCTCGTGGCGCACGCGTTCGGCCGCTACCAGGTCCGGGCGTTCTTCGCGGACGTCAAGCTGTGGGAGTCGTACATCGACGAGTGGGGCGAGACGTACCGCGACGAACTACTGGTGAAGGCGTCCGCGAGGTCGCTGATCGGCTACGACATGCGTGGCCACCAGCAGGAGCTGACGAAGGCGACCGAGGCGCTGGTGCAGGCCATCATCGACCAGAAGATCCTGCACACCGGCGATCCGGTCCTGAAGCGGCATGTTGCGAACGCCCGGCGCAGGCCGAACAAGTGGGGCGTGTCGTTCGGCAAGGAGTCGCGGGAGTCCCCGAAGAAGGTGGACGCCTTCGCGGCGATGCAGCTGGCGGATATGGCGCGGCGAGCACTGTTGGCGTCGCCGGACTGGTCGAAGAGGCAGAAGAAGCGGAAGCGCACTGGTCGCGTCCATGGATTCGCGTGAGCGGGGGAGGGGGCGCGTCATGCCGTTGATGGGCGAAGAAGAGGCGGTTTCGACGGCGCGCCGACTGCTGAAGCTACGTGAGGTGGAGCAGCCGAGGCTGCAGCGGATTGCCGACTACATGGCGGGCGATCATTCGAGCGTCTACGTTCCCGCTGGGGCGCGTGCCGAGTACCGGTGGCTGATCGAGCGGGCGAAGGTGAAGATCCTGCCGCTGGTGGTCACGGTCGTCTCGCAGAACATGTACGTCGATGGCTACCGGCCGAAGGGTGCGGACGACAACGCTTCGCCGTGGCGGGTGTGGCAGGCGAACCGGCTGGACGCGCGGCAGCACGGTGTGCACCGGGCTGCGCTCACCTACGGGGCCTCCTATGTGGTGGTGATGCCGGGCAAGCCCGTACCGGTGATCACCCCGTTCTCGCCGCGGCGCCTGACCGCACTGTATGCGGATCCGGTCAATGACGAGTGGCCGATCTATGCGATCGAGGACCGCGTGGAGAACACGGCGAAGGGCCGTCGCCGCGTGGTGCGCTTGTATGACGACCAGGGCCGCTACACGCTGGTCGGTAACGTCGACGGATCCGGTCTAAAGCTGGACGAGAACGGCGTGATGCATCACGGTCTGGGCGTGTGCCCGGTGGTCCGCTTCGTCAACACGGACGATCTCGACGGCGACGGCGTGATCGGCGAGGTGGAGCCGCTGATCGACGCCCAGGACCAGTTGAACATGACCACGTTCAACCTGCTGATGGCGCAGCAGTACGCGGCATTCCGGCAGCGCTGGGTCACCGGTATGGCGCCGCCGCAGGACGACGACGGCAACCCGATCGAGCCGTTCCGCTCCCGCGTGGACGGTCTGTTCGTTGCCGAGGATGCGGACACGAAGTTCGGCGAGTTCGGCCAGACCGACCTCAAGGGCTACCTCGAGAGTCGTGAGGCGACGATCCGGCACATGTCGACCCTGTCGCAGGTGCCGCCGTACCACCTCCTCGGGCAGATGGTGAACCTGTCTGCGGAAGCCCTCGCGGCAGCCCGCGATGGTCTCGACCGGAAGATCGACGAACGCGAGTCCCTGTTCGGCGAGGGCTGGGAGCAGGCCCTGCGCCTGGCTGGCCTGGCGGCGGGCGATCAGAAGGCTTGGGAGGACATCCAAGCCCAGGTCGTGTGGCGGGACACGTCGGCGCGGTCGCTGGCGCAGACCGTCGACGCGCTGGGCAAGCTCGTCACGATGCTCGGGGTTCCTCCGCAGGAGCTGTGGGAGAAGATCCCCGGTGTCACGCAGACCGATGTCGAA
The DNA here is from genome assembly GCF_001419695.1 of Streptomyces prasinopilosus. Taxonomy (GTDB): domain Bacteria; phylum Actinomycetota; class Actinomycetes; order Streptomycetales; family Streptomycetaceae; genus Streptomyces; species Streptomyces prasinopilosus. The sequence goes on along the minus strand of NZ_LIRG01000066.1, from coordinate 36,493 downwards.
CGCTGGAAGACGACGGCCGAGCAGGGTGATTCGCTGAGTCGCCTGAACGGCATCATCGAAAAGCAGATGAGCCAGCTGGAGCCCGCCCCTGCTGCGGAGCCGGTGGCGGACGTGGTGCTCTGATGGCGAGCCCGGAGGCTCCTCAGCGGTATCGCCGCATCCAGGCTCTGGCGGCTGCCCGCCTCGCCCAGCAGGTACTGCAGGTATGGCGGGAACTGATGAACCCGGCGAAGGTGGACGCGTCCTGGCCGGCCGTCCGTGCCGCTCTGACGCCGTTGGTGCGGCAGGCTCGCGAACAGTCCGCGGCTCTCGCCGAGTCCTCGTACATGAATGCCAGGCGCGAGGCTGGCGTCAACGAGGACGGTTTCACCCCAGAGGGTCCTTTGCCGCTCTTGGCGAAGCGGCTGGAGAGTGCCCTCGATGTGACTGGCCCGGTCGAGTTCAAGAAGGCCATCGCCGCGGGCAAGACACCTCAACAAGCCATGGATGCCGCCGCCGTCCGCCTGGTCGGCAGCACCCAGTACCTGGCTTTAGAGGGCGGCCGGCAGGTCATGCAGCGGTCGATCGAGGTCGATGAGCAGGCGACCGGATGGGCACGGGTGACGGACGCTGATCCGTGCGCTTGGTGCGCAATGCTCGCCTCGCGGGGGCCGGTGTACAAGTCGGCGAAGACGGCGGGCGATCCGCGGCAGGGCGGCAATCGCTACCACGATCACTGCGGGTGCCAGGCGTGGCCTGCGTTCACGAACGACGAGCCGTTCATCGGTGTCGCCGAACAGCTTTATGACGACTGGCTGCGGACGACGCGTGGCCGCGGCGGTACGCACGCCGTCAACGCGTTCCGCCGTTGGTGGGAGTCCGAGGGCAGGGCCGCCTACACGGCACCCGATCGCCCCTGATCTAAAGCTCTGGCGTCCTGGCGGCGTCAGCTAACCGAATATCGCCCGCGTCTGCGGGACCTTGGGGTCGTGCTGGACACGGCCTTTTCTCATGCCCAGAACGAGGAGGGACCGTGCAGGACACGGCCGACACCACGCAGGCTGCAGGACAGTCTGACGCCAGCACCACCGACATCGCGCAGCAGCCGGACGTGCAGTCCGGCGGCGGAACGCAAGACACCTCGGCAAACCAGCAGTCCCAGGGCACGGACCCGTGGGCGGACCCCGAGGCGGCCCGGAAGGAGATCGAGAAGCTCCGCAGGGAGTCGGCGAGCTGGCGCACGAAGTACCGAGAGGCCGAACCGCAGCTGACCGAGTATCAGCAGTGGCAGGAGTCGCAGAAGACCGAGCAGCAGAAGCTCCTCGACGCCAAGGAGGCGGCGGAGCGCCAGCTCGGCGACCTGCGCGCCACCAACACCCGCCTGATGGCGGCGGCCACGCACAACATCCCGCCGGACCTGATCGACCTGCTCGGCTCCGGCAGTGACGAGGAGATCAACGCGCGTGCGGAGATCCTCGCCGAGCGCCTCAAGGCATCCGCGCCTACCGCACCGACATCTCAGAGGCCCGTCGAGGCCCTCACACCGGGCGCCGCAACGGCGTCCGGGTCGGCCACAGCCAGCCCGGACGACTGGATCCGGCGCCTAGCCGGCCGCTAACCACGTTCACCGCAGCACCGGAATCACCCGCACGGGGCCGGGGTCGCTGCTTTTCCGGAAGGAGACCCCGTGCCTTTCAACTCGCTCATCAGCCGGGACGCCAGCAACGACCCGCTCGTCCCCGAGCCGGTGTCCGTCGAGATCATCCAGGGCCTGCCGGGCGCATCGGCGCTTCTGCAGCGGGCCCGCCAGGTGCCGATGTCCAGCAAGACGCAGCGCCAGCCCGTGCTCGACGTGCTGCCGCTCGCGTACTTCGTCGGTGGCGACACCGGACTGAAGCAGACCACGTCGCAGGACTGGAAGAACGTCGACCTTGTCGCCGAGGAGATCGCCGCGATCGTCCCGATCCCGGAGGCCTACCTCGACGACGCCCAGATGCCGATCTGGAACGAGGTCCGCCCCCGACTCGTCGAGGCCATCGGCGCCAAGCTCGACGGGGCCGGACTGTTCGGCCTGGACAAGCCGTCCACCTGGCCGGCCGCCGTGTACCAGTCGGCGGTGGCCGCAGGCAACGCGGTCATCTCGGGGGCCGGCGTCGACTTCGCCGTCGATGTGGCCGACGCTGCAGGCAAGGTCGCCGCGGACGGGTTCGCCGTGAACGGCTTCATCAGCCGGCCGGGCCTGACGTGGAAGTTGAACACGATGCGGTCCGAGCAGGGTGTGCCGATCTACCAGCCGAACCTGCAGGGCGGCCTGGGCGGCACGCTGTACGGCTACCCGATGTCGGAGCTCACCAACGGCGCCTGGGACATGTCCGAGGCCGAGCTCCTCATGGGCGACTGGTCGAAGGCGATCGTCGGCGTGCGCCAGGACATCAGCTTCAAGCTGTTCACCGAGGGCGTCATCTCCGACGACGACGGCAAGGTCGTCCTCAACCTGATGCAGCAGGACTCCGTCGCCATGCGCGTGGTGATGCGGGTGGCGTTCGCCACGGCCAACCCGGCGACCCGCCTCAACACCAACTCGGCGACCCGGTCCCCGTTCGCCGTGGTACAGACGGCCACCGCCGCGTCCTGAACCGCGACGGCAGGCAGCCCTCGTGCGAGGGCTGCCAGCCGTCCGGCAGATCGGAGTCACCTTGCGGGTCCTGGCGATGTTCCACGCCTATCCACCGACGCACAACGCCGGGGCGGAATGGGCGGCTCACAGCCTGCTCCGGGCATTGGCGGAGCGCGGCCACACAGTGGACGTGCTGCTCTCGCAGCCGGCCGACTCGGACGACGTGTACGTCCTCGACGGCGTCACCGTGCACCCGCATCGCGGCAAGGATGATCCGGGCCGGTGGCTGCGCGGTGAAGACCGAGCTCAGGTCATCGTGACGCATCTGGAAAACACTCCCAGGGCCTCAGTGCTGGGGGAGGTTCATCGGATACCGGTCGTGCACCTGCTGCACAACACCTACGAGAAGTCCAAGTCGTGGCTGGTCAAAGGAAGTCCGGCCCTCGTCGTCTACAACACGGCGTGGATGAAAGCGGATGTCGAGGCATGGTGGCGTGTTCACCGGGGGGATCGGCCGATGCCGTGGGATATCACGGTGCACCCGCCGGTCTCCGTGGAGGACTACCAGGCCACTCCGGGTGATCACGTCACGCTGATCAACCTGACGGCAGAGAAGGGCGCAGAGATCTTCTACGCCCTGGCCGAGCGGATGCCACGCCGCAAATTCCTAGGAGTGATCGGCGGCTACGGGCAGCAGATAGTGCGCGACGACCTGCCAAATGTGGAGATTTTCCCGCACACGCCTGGGGACCGCATGGCGAAAGACGTGTACGCCCGCACGAGGGTGCTGCTGGCGCCGTCGGTGTACGAGTCCTATGGGCGCGTCGCTGTCGAGGCGATGTGCTCAGGGATCCCGGTCGTCGCCCACCCCACGCCAGGGTTGATGGAGTCGCTCGGTGACGCCGGCTTCTTCGCGGACCGCGGAGACGTCGACGCCTGGGAGGCAGCAGTGAAGCGCCTGTTTTCGCCGAAGGTCTACCCGCAGGCGTCGAAGGCCGCAGCGGCTCGTGCTGCCGGACTGGATCCTGCCGCCGAACTGGATCTGTGGGTCAAGGTCATGGAGGGGGTGGTCAAGCGTGGGCCTACTCGCTAGCGTGATCGATCTCCAAGACCGCCTCGGGCGCCCTCTCATGGCACAGGAGGAGGCGCGGGCCCAAGCGTTGCTCGCTGATGCCTCCGCCCTCGTGCGGTCCTACACCGGCCGCGACTTCACCCGCAGCGACAACGACACCGTGGTCCTACGCGCCCAGCAGGGCGAGATCCGGCTGCCGCAAACCCCCGTTCTCGCGGTCACCGAGGTTGTGGCCGTCGGCGCAGGCGGGGCGCCAGACCTTCCAGTAGTCGGCTGGCGCTGGGACGGCATCGACATCATCCGCACCGCCGCGGAAAGCCCAGCCATCAACCTGCCCGAACTGTGGGCCGACGAGGAATACGAGTCCTACCCAGGCACCTACCGGGTCACGTACAGCCACGGCGCAGCCGAGGTGCCCGCCGACGTGGTCGCGGTCGTGGCACGTATGGCGCTGCGCACCTTGACCTCGCCCACCATGGCGGGCGGAGTCACCGGGGAAACGATCGGCCCCTACAGCTACCGCACCGACGGCAGCGGCATCGGGACTGCTGTCGCGATGACCGACGACGACCGGCGCATGCTCGAGCTCGCCGGCTACCGCCGCAAGGCGGGCACGACGATGGCGAGGTGGCGATGAAGAAGCCCCTGAACATCGTGGCTCGCGTCCACGCGTTTCCGCCGGAGCACAATGCGGGCGCCGAGCACATGCTGGTGGCGATGCTGGGGGCGCTTGTCGAGCGCGGCCACCGGCCGCAGGTATGGCTGTCCCGCCATACGAGCACCCGCGATGTCTACGCGTATCAGGGGATCGAGGTCGTACCCCAAGGCGCCAGGCTGGACTTCGCCGCCGCGGCGCGGCGCGCGGATGTCCTGGTATCGCATCTGGAATGCGTACCGACGACCGCTTCCCTGGCACGCGGGTTCGGGCGCCCCATGATTGTGGTCTGCCACAACGATCACCGGCCGACATTGAGGGACATGGCCTCTGGCGGCGTTTCTCTGGCCGTCTACAACTCGCAGTGGGTTGCGGCAGAGGCCGAACTGTTCTTCGCCGAGTATCCGGCGGCCGTGCGTCCCCGTGAGGAGATCGTCGTTCGTCCTCCGGTGCACGCCGAGCGGTACGCGACGAAGCCCGGCAAGGCGGTCACCCTCATCAACTGCAATGAGGCCAAGGGCGGCCGTGTGCTTGAGGAACTTGCCCGCCGCATGCCCGGCCAGCAGTTCTTGGCCGTGAAGGGCGCCTACGGGGAGCAGGTTCTTCCCGACCTGCCCAACGTCGAAGTCGTCGAGCACGCGCCGGGCGAGGAGATGGCGGCCCGCGTTTACCGGCGCACCCGTGTTCTGCTCATGCCGTCCTCCTACGAATCGTGGGGGCGTACCGCTGTCGAAGCGTTCGCCTCAGGTATCCCCGTCATCGCCAACCCCACCCGAGGCCTATGCGAGTCCCTAGGGGACGCCGGCATCTACGCGGGCCGCGAAGATCTCGACGCATGGGAAACGGCACTGACCAGACTGCTGGAAGACCCGGCCGAGTACCGGCTGGCGTCGAAGCGGGCGAAGGCCCGGTCCGCTGAGCTCGATCCTGCTGCCGACCTGGCGGCCTGGTGCAGTGCTGTGGAGTCCCTGGCAGGCTGGGGAGCTCCCTGATGCCGGCCCCGTTCCCGTTCGGGGAGACGGTGCGGATCCTCCGCACCGGGCCCTCGCCAGGCCGGGATCCGCGCGGGCAGCCGCTCCCCGGGGTGGATGAGTCGTTCGATCTGACCGGCTGCGTGGTGGCGCCGCGTGCGGAGACGCCGCAGGTGGGCGGCTCGCAGCAGCAGGACCGGGATACGGTCATCGTCGGCTGGACCGTGTACGCTCCGCCCGACCACCCGCAGATGCCGTTGCGGACCACGGACAAGGTCGTGATCCGCGGCGTGGTCTGTGAGATCACTGGTGAGCCCGGCGACTGGGGCCACTCACCGTTCACCGGCATGCGCGGTCCGGTCCAGTTCGCCGCGGACCGGGTGACCGGCTAGTCACGCGCCTGCTCCACCGCGGCAACCAGCTTCTCCGCAAGGTCGTTGCTCTTGCGGGGGATGGACAGGCTGTGCGGGTCCTCATACGGGGGCCTGCCCGCATGCAGGACACCGCCCTTCTCTCCTGCGGGCACCGAGCCCGGGAGGACGAACTGCACGTAGCCGTGCATGAGTCGGGTGCCCGGCTTATAGCGGGTGCCGGTGACATCGGCGGCCCGGATCCGCACGGGTGCCGGCTTCGGCCCGACGGGCGTCTTCGTGATGGTCACCCATTCGCCGTCGAAGCTGATCGTGCCGAGCACGCCTTCCACGTCCATGTCCGCCCCCTGGTAGCGAGTGTGAGGAGGGGCTATGGCAGCACGCTTCAAGGCGAAACGCAAAGGGATCGGACGGATGCTGCGCATGCCTGGTATGCAGGCGGAGATGCTGCGCCGGGCCGAGGTCATCAAGGGCGTCGCGGTGTCGCTGTCCCCGGTGGACGAGCGCAGTCCCGACCCCGGGCACTACAAGGCGTCGTGGGAGACGGACAGCACCTCGCGTGGTGGTCGTCGCCGTGACCGCGCGGTCGGCTACGTCCGCAACACGGCGTACTACGCCCGCTGGGTGGAGTACGGCACCGAACGCGTCCCCGCCCACCACGTCCTGCTGCGGGCGGCGCAGATCGGCGGGCGGAACCAGTGACCGCGCTCGTCGACATCGAGCTCGAGCTCATCACCCGCGCGACGGCTCGCTTCCCGCAGGCGGTGGTGCGGGACGAGCTCGACAACCGGCTCCTCGAGGAGTTGCCGACGATCCAGATCAACCAGATCCCTGCCGGTGACGACGACGGGATGCGGCTGGCGCGGATGCTTGTCGACATCGACACCTACCACCGGACCCGCGCGGATGCGATTGCCCTAGCCAACGAGGTGCACGCCTGGGTGACTCGCGAACTGCGCGGCTCGTCCAGTCCGAGCATGGTCATCGGCCGCACCGGTGCCATCACTCTGCCCACCATCCGCCCCTACGAGAACCTCGCCCTGCGCCGCGCTGGGGCGACCTACGAACTCTTCTGTCACCCGGTCTCCTGACCGGCTGTTCGGCCCGCGCCAGGCCTTTTCCAGTTCCCGCCCGTGCGCGGGCTTCAAGCATGTCTGGAGACATCATGGTTCAGATCACCCGCGCAGCGGACCTGATGGGTATCGGTGCGAACGGCGGAGCCTGGGTGGCGCCGCTCGGTACCACCTCGCCCGGCGACCCGGAGATCCAGCCGCTGGCGCCGTGGGCACCGCTCGGTGCCATCAGCGACGACGGTCTCGTGCAGGGCTTCGAGGAGGACTCCGAGAGCTTCACCCCGTGGGGGTTCACGGCGCCGATCCGCACCACGATCACGTCGTCGCTGCGCACGTTCTCGCTGACGGCGTGGGAGACGGCACGGACCACGGTGCAGTCGCTGCAGTACCGCCTCGACACTGCGGACCTGGCCCCGACGGCCGGACTGACGACTTACGCGGAGACCGCTTCCCCGAAGCCGGACCGGCGCGCCTGGTGGTTCGTCGTCCTGGACGGCGACTCCTTCCAGCGCGGTTTCTACGTGCCTGAGGGGGAGATCACGGAGCGCAGCGACGTGACCAACAAGCAGGACGAGGCGATCGCCTACGAGTGGACGATCACCGCCTACCCGGACAGCGTCGGCAACACGGTCTACCACTTCGACCGGCTGCCCGAAACCGAGGCGTACACCGGGTCCTGAAGACGGGTGGACGGGCCGTCGACACCACTGGTGTCACCGTTGGCGCGGGCCCGGCCCGTCCACCTCTACCCCCAGCCCGCGCCAGGAGATAAGGAGCCCGCGCCGTGGCCAACACGCGAACCACCAGCACGAGCAGGAAGCCGCGCACCGCGGCCCGAGCAGCATCCCGCCCCACCACCCGCCGCGAGGAACCGGACGTCGAGCCGGACACCGAGGACCCCGAGGTGTCGGCCGCCGACGCGCAGGAGATCGAAGCCGAGGGCCACTACGTCACCGCCGAACTGTGCGGCGAGGAAGTGCGAGTCGTCCCGCCCGCGGCGTGGCGTGTGTCCTGGCAGCGGATGCTGACCCAGGGCCTCATCTACGAATTCGCCGAGAAGATCCTGCACCCCGACGACTACGAGTTCTTCGAGGAGTTGGATCCGACTGCGACCGAGTTCCAGGAGTTCGTCACCGAAGCCGGAGAGCGGGCAGGGGAGACCCTGGGAAAGTCCGCGGCACGATCGCGATCTGGCAGGCCCACCCGGAGGCGGTAGAAGCCGACCTCATCGACCGGCACTACGACATCGCCGACGTGCTGTCGGGGCGCCGGTCGTGGCGGTGGCTGCGCGTCCTCATCGAGCACCTGCCGCCCGAGTCACACACCATGACCGCCCTCCGCAACGAGCTCACACCGGAGCAACTGTCGGCGCAGGCGGACACGGGCGAGCCGGAGAAGGGGCGTTGGTCCCAGCAGGAGCAGCTCACCGCCGCCCTGTACGACGCCGTGCGTCGCCTGGAATGGGTGCTGATCTGCGTCAACACCGAGAAGAAGAGCAAGCGGCCTGATCCGCCGGAGCCGCTGCGCCGGCCGGGTGCGGGGCCGCGGAAGAAGAAGGCCAAGCTCACCGAGAAGTCGGCGAACACGCTGCTTCAGCTGCTTCAAGGGGGCGCCGAGTAGGGCGCTGGGAGGGGGCTCCCGGTGCCAGCTATCTCTGTCGGCTCCGTCGAGGTCGATGTCGTCCCCAACGCGCGCGGTATCCAGTCGCAGCTTCGTGCCGCGCTGGTGCCGCATGCGTCGACGATCGGCGACGAGGTCGGCCGGATCATCGGCCAGCGGATCGCCGCGAACATCACCCCCGCCGTGCGGGACGGCGTCCAGAACGGTGCTCGGGCGGCCCGCCCGGCGGCGACTCGGGGTGGCGAGCAGGCTGGCGGTGCGTTCGCCCGGTCGCTGCGAGCCCGCCTGGAGGCGGCATTCCGCAGCATGCCCCGCCTGGACGTCCGTCTCTCCGACACCGGAGTGGACGCCGACCTCGCCCGGCTGCGTGCCCGCCTGGAGTCCCTGGCCGGGAAGACGGTCGGCATCGACATCGACGCGGCGACCGCCCGCGCCCAGGCCGCCGACATCGAGGAGCGGTTGCGCCGGATTGGCGCTGCCCACCCCAACGTCGCCGTCCGCGCCGACACCGCGGCAGCGATCGCGCAGCTTCAGTTGCTGCAGCAGCAGATCGACGAGACCACGCGTGACCCTGCCCGCATCCGGGTGGAGACGGACGGCACTTTCGGGCAGCGGCTTCGTGCCCAGGTGCAGGCCGCTGAGGCGTCCCTGCCGAACATCAACCTGACGGCGGACTCGTCTGCCGCCGAGGTGGAGATCGCCCGGCTGCGGGCCCAGCTCACGGCGCTGCGGGATGTGCGGATCGGTGTCGACATGGACACCGCCACTGCCACCGCCCGCATCGAGGCGATCCAGGCCCGGCTCCAGGCACTGTCTGCATCCGACGCCGACGTGGCTGTGCGCGTGGACACCGGGGCGGCGGCAGCCCAGTTGGCTGCAGTGCAGGTCATGGTGAACCGGCTGGACGGGCAGACCGCCAACGTCAACGTCCGCGTGTCCGGCATGCAGATGCTGGTCACGGCGGCTCTGGCGTTCGGCCCGGCACTGCTGCCGGTGCTTCCGGTTGCCGCTGCCGGCCTGGGCGCAGTCGCCGCTGCGGCGACGGCCGCGGCTGTCGGCATCGGCGGCATCGCCCTCGTCGCCGCCCCTGCCTTCATGCAGATCGGGAAGGTGCTGCAGTCGCAGAAGGCCGCCCAGGATGCGGCCACTCAGGCGACAATGCAGGGCGGGCAGGCCGCCTCCCAGGGCGCGCAGAAGGCCATGCAGATGGCGTCCGCGCAACAGTCCCTGGCGACCGCACACCGCAACGCCGCGAGGCAGATCCGGCAGGCCGAGGAAGGCGTGTCCGACGCCGCCCGCAACGCGGCCGAAGCCAATGAGCGTGCCGCACAGCAGGTCAAGCAGGCGCGTCAGTCGCTGGCGGACGCGGTACGGCAGGCGGCCGACCGGCAGGAGCAGGCCCTCGAGCAGATCCGCAGCGCCGAGGAGTCCCTCGCTAACGCACAGAGGACTGCCCGGCAGGCCCAGCAGGATCTGACCGAGGCCCGCGCGGATGCCGCCCGGCAGCTCGAGGATCTGGAGTCGCGGCTCGCGAACGCGTCCCTGTCCGAGCGGGACGCCGTCCTCGCGGTACAGGAAGCGCACAACCGGCTGATCCGCATGCGGGAAGCTGGCGACGGCGTCGCTTACGCCGACCAGCAGCGCATCCAGCTCGCCTACGACCAGGCAGTGCAGCGGCTCGAGGACCAGCGCACCGAGACGAAGCGGCTGACCGCGGAGAAGAAGAAGGCGGACAAGGCCGGCGTCGAGGGCTCGGAAATCGTCCTGGATGCGCAGGAGCGTCTGCGGCAGGCGGAGCAGGGTGTCGCCAGCCAGCAGAAGGCCCTGTCGAAGGCCCGCTCGGATGCGGCTCGGCAGGCGGTGCAGTCGCAGCGGGACATTGCTGAGGCGCAGGAGCGGGTGGCCGAGTCACAGAAGAATGTGGCCCGGACGCAGAAGGACGGGGCCCGTTCCGTGGCCCGCGCCCAGGAGCAGCTTGTGCAGGCGCAGCAGTCGGCTGCGGACTCGATCGCATCGGCACAACGTCAGATTGCCTCCGCGTCGCTCACTGCGGCCGGGGGCGTGGATCAGGCTGCCATCGCGCAGGCCAAGTACCAGGCTGAGCTGGCGAAACTCACGCCCAGCGCGCGGGAGACACTGAACGCGTTCCTCAGCCTGAAGGACACCTTCAGTGCCTGGTCGCGGGCATTGCAGCCCGCCGTGATGCCCATCTTCACCCGGGCGCTCGAGGGCCTGAAGAACAGCCTGCCGGGTCTGACGCCGTTCGTGCTGGAGGCTGCGGACGCCATCACGGATCTGCAGGACCGGGCGTCGCGCGGCTTCAAGTCGCCGTGGTGGAAGGAGTTCAAGTCTGACCTCGAGGGCTCGGTGAAGCCCGCGATCACCGGGCTTGGGGTCGCCTTCGGGAACGTCTTCAAGGGCATGGCCGGCGTCGTGCAGGCTTTCTTCCCGCACATGGATTCCATCTCGTCGCGGATGCAGACGATCACGGCCCGGTTCGCGAACTGGGGCAGCAACCTGAAGGGCTCCCCGGAGTTCGAGCGGTTCCTGTCGTACTCCTCCGAGCACGGCCCGCTCCTCGCGGAGACGTTCGGGAATCTTGGGTCTGCGCTCATGAACGTTGCGCAGGCTCTGTCGCCGCTCTCCGGCCCGATCCTGCGGATCGTCGGGGCCCTGGCTGAGTTTGTGGCTGTCGTTGCCGAGCAGGCGCCGTGGCTCATCTTGTCGATCTACGGGATCATCCTGGCGACGAAACTGTGGACGATCGCCCTGTGGGCGTTCAACGCGGCCGTGGCAGCGAACCCGATCACGCTGATCGTCATCGGTGTGGTGGCGCTCATCGCCGTCGTGGTGTGGGCGTACAACCGCTTCGACTGGTTCCGCGAAGGCGTCCAGGCGGTGTGGTCGGCGATCCAGACCGGTGCGATGTGGCTGTGGAACAACGCACTGAAGCCCTTCTTCGCCTGGTTCGGTCAGGTCGTCATGTGGCTGTGGAACTCGATAATCAAGCCCTATGTGGGCTTCCTGATCGCCTACTGGCAGAAGGTCGCCGCAGTCGTCCTCTGGCTGTGGAATTCGATCATCAAACCGGTCTTCGGATTCATCGCCACCGCCGCGAAAGTCCTGGCCACGATCATCGTGGTCGTCATGGTGGCGCCGATCATCGCAGGCTTCAAACTCCTTGCGTTCATCGGCAAGTGGCTGTGGCAGACCGCCCTGAAGCCTACCTTCGAGGCGATTGCCAAGCTCGCCCTGTGGCTGTGGAACTCGGCTTTCAAGCCGACCTTCCAGTGGATCGGCGACAAGGCGAAGTGGCTGTGGACGAACGCCATCAAACCGGCCTGGTCCGGCATCCAGACCGGCACCAAATGGATGTGGGAAAAGATCCTCAAGCCCGTCTTCAAGTTCATCTGGGACGGGATGAAGGAGGTCGGCCGCTGGGGCACCTGGCTGTGGAAGAACGCCATCAAGCCCGCATGGGACGGCATCGTCTCTGCAGGCAAGACGGCGTGGGAGAAGGGCATTCGGCCCGTCTTTGATCGCTTCAAGGACATCGTCCGCAGTCTCAAGGGCGCCTTCAACACGGCAGTCGACTCGATCAAGTCCGCTTGGGACCGGGTCAAGTCGGTTTCCCGGAAGCCCGTCCAGTTTGTGGTCGACACCGTCTACAACAAGGGCATCGTCGGCGTCTGGAACAAGGTCGCTGGCGCGTTCGGGGCGCCGAAGCTGGAGAAGTACTCGTTCGCGTCCGGCGGCATCATGCCCGGCTACACGCCGGGCCGGGACGTCCACAAGTTCATGTCTCCGACCGGCGGGCAGCTTGAACTGTCGGGCGGCGAGGCCATCATGCGGCCCGAGTTCACCCGCGCCGTCGGTAGTGGATTCGTCGGCTACTTCAACAAGGTCGCCCGATCCCATGGCGCGCAGGGCGTCAAGGCAGCCCTCGCACCGATGCTCGGCGGGAACCCCCGCACGCCGACCGACACCTCCCTCCGCTACTCGGGTGGCGGCGTCTACCCGGTGCAGCGGTTCGCCGACGGCGGCATCTTCGGCTGGATCAAGAGCACTGCCTCGGCCGCCATGGGCGCCGGATCGGACGCATGGAACAAGATCAAGGAGGGTGCTTCCTGGCTCGGCGACACCCTGGAAGCGAGCGCGAGGGCCGGCGTGAAGAACGTCGTCGACCCGCTGTTGCGGAACTTCCCCGGCATGGACACCGGCTTCGGGAAGATGATCCGCCGCATCCCCAACAGGATCATCGACGCCCTGTTCGGCTACTCGAAGAAGGCCGACGACAAGGGAGCCGGAGGCATCGGCGGGCCACGCATCTCCGCCGCGCTGAAGTGGGCGCGCACCCAGCACGGCAAGCCCTACCAGTGGGCAGGCAACGGCAACCCATCCTGGGACTGCAGCGGGTTCATGAGCGCCATTGAGAGCGTCATCCGAGGTCAGAAGCCGCACCGGCGCTGGGCAACGATGGCGTTCCACGGCAAGCAGGCCCCTCCCGGCTGGGTGAAGAACGGCAACTCCGCATTCAAGATCGGCATCACGAACGCGGGCGTCGGCCACACCTCCGGAACCCTCGGCAAGACCAACGTCGAATCGAGGGGCGGGGACGGTGTCGTCGTCGGCTCCCGGGCCCGCGGCTACAAGTCGTCCCTGTACACCGACTGGTACGGCTTCCAGCCCGGGAAGTACGACCAGGGCGGCATGCTCCAGCCCGGCTTCAACCTCGCCTACAACGGCACCGGCCGGCCGGAGCCGGTCCTGACTGGCTCCCAGTTCAACGCCCTCGCCCGCGGCGGCGGCGAATTGGGCGACCTTCAGGTGTCGGTGTACGTCGGCGACCAGCAGATCACCGACATCGCCCGTGCCGAAGTCCGCACCGCGCAGGGCGAGCTCATCCAGGTACTCAACGCGAGCTGAGGAGGTCTCTATGCCGATCCCTGGGAACCTCCTCAGCCCGACCACCGAGACCATCGACCCGAACACTTCCGGGTGGACGAGCAAACTCAACTGCGTCATCGCGAAGGGGACAGGCGGCCGGACCGGCGGAGACGGCTGCCTGTCCGTCCGATCGGTGGCAGCGGGAGAGATGCAGGCCCGCACCGTCTCCTCCTACCCGGTCACCGCCGGTGGCGTGTACTACGCCTTCGCAGACGCGGCCGGAGCGAGCACCGAACGGATCGGGATTCGCTGGCTCAACTGGCGGGGAGTCGAGGTCTCCATCACCTGGTCACTGACCACGATGACGGCCTCGGTGGGCTGGCACCGCGTATCCGTGGCCGGCGCGGCACCCGTGGGCGCGACGCAGGCCCAGGTGCTGCTCTCCTCGACAGAAGGCGGGGCGACGGTCTCCCACTTTTGGGAGAACGTCTACTTCGGGGCGCCGCTTCGCACGCTCGGTAACCTGCTCCCCTTCAACACGGAATCATCCGAGGTGGACACCTCGGGCTGGACTGCCGTCGTCAACGCCACCATCTCCCGCCAGGTTCCGGTGATGAGCTGGTCCGTCACCAACTACACCGCGGGCGGCCACACGCTGTCGATGACCGCGGTCGCCGCAGGCAACGCCAGCATCCTCGCCGTGGACCGGCCTACCGTCACCCCGGGCCGCGAGTACCTGGCCTACGCGTACATGCAGCCGCCGACCGTCGCATCCACGGCGTGGATTGAGCTGCGCTTCTACGACGCCAACGGCAACCAGATCGCCGCCACCCGGTCGACGCTGGCACCGCCGACTCCGGCGACCGGCATGTACCGGCAGCGCGTCTCCGCCACAGCCCCGGCAGGCGCCGCGACCTGCTCCCTCGCCGCCGGCCTCGACGGAGCATCGGCCGGGCAGGTACTCCGCCTCGAGACGATCGTCGTCGTGGCAGCACCAGTGCTGCAGGCGGGCACCGTCATCCCCTACGCCGACGCCAGCTTCGAGCAGGGCGCCGCCGGCTGGACGGTCGCCTCAGGTGTGGCGACGATCGCCCGCACCGCACCGTGGGGGGCCTCCGCCTACGAAGGCTCCTACTCGCTCGCCATCACCTCGTCGACCGCCAGCTCGTCAACCATCCGCTCGGCGCGCTTCCCGGTCACCGAGGGCGTCAACTGGAGGGCCCACGCCATCGCGCACCCGGCGGCCGGAACGTGGGCGACCGCCACGATCCGGCTCCGCTGGTACGACGCCGCAGACGCCAGCCTCGGCGCCAGCACGGGCATCACCTACAACCTGCCCGGCAGCAGCTGGTACCTCCTCCAGTCCGACCAGACCGCGCCGGCAGGAGCGACACAGGCGTCGATCGAGATCGTGCCGACCGCATCCACCGCGGGCAGCGTCCTCCACGTCGACCGGGTCGCCCTGTGGGAAGTGCTGCCGCTCACCGCGGTCACCGCCGACTCAAGCCGCGGCTACATCACACTGACCCTGCGGGAACTGCCACCGGACTACACGATCACCGTGTACCGGGTCGGAGCGGACGGCTCCCGCACCCTGGTCCGCGGCACGGCCGGACTCATCGACCGGCAACCGATCACGTCCGACCTCCTCATCATCGAAGACCACGAAGCACCCATGGGCGTCCCGATCGCCTACCACGTTGAGCTCTACGACGCGGGAGGCGGCCGGGCGACACGCTCTTCGGACACCGTCCAGCTCACCCTCGACGACATCAACACCGCATGGTTGAAGGACCCAGGGAATCCGCAGCGCGCTTGCAAGGTGGTGGTGCAGCAGGCGCCGGACTGGCAGCGGCCCATCGAGCAGACAGCGGTCGTGGTCCGAGGCCGCCGCAACAAAGTCGTCCTCTCCGGCAAGAGGCAGGGTCGCGAGGGGGACCTCGCGATCTGGACCCGCACCGACGAGGAACGGCAGGCCCTGCACCTGCTCCTCGACTCCGGCAACACGCTGCTGTGGCAGGCCGTGCCCGGCATGGGCGTCACCGACATGTACGTCGCCGTCGCCCAGGTCAACGAGAACCGGGTCGGGCAGCTCGCACAGGAGCAGTGGCGGGCCTGGACGCTGCCGCTCGTCGAGCAGGACATGCCGGCCACCGTCGGCATCAACGGTTCCGGCGGGCGCACCTGCCAGGACGTCGTGACGGAGTTCGCGACGTGCGCGGACCTGCTGGACGTGTACGCCACCAGCGAGGATCTCCTGCTCGACCGCCGGAGGTGATCGATGTACCCGGTGTCCGACAGGTTCCTGGCCCGCCTCGCAGAGAGCCACACCCCGATCACGAAGGTGCAGCTCTTTCTGACGACGGGTGACGTCATCGACCTCGAGCACACGGGCGGCAGCGTCACCGTCGACCGAGCCCAGGCGATCCGCCGCACCTGCAGCGTCACCATCCCCGACCCGGCGCTGATCCCGCGCACACCATCCGACCAGCTCGCCGTGTACGGGGCCCGGCTTCGGATCTCCCGCGGCGTCGAATACGGGCGCCCCGACGACACCGAACTGGTGCCGCTCGGAGTGTTCCGGCTGGACTCGGCGGACGGCGACGTCTCCGAAGGCCCGGTCACCCTGCAAGGCAAAGGCCTCGAGGTGGTCATCGCGGACGACAAATTCACCACCCGCTACCGGGCATCCGGCACGGCAGTCTCCGCCATAGCGGCGATCATCCGCCGCAGCATCCCCGACGCCGACGTCCTCCCCCTCATCACCGACGTCACCATCGGGAGCCGCTGGTTCGATCTCGAAGCGGACCCGTGGGCCGGCTGCCAGGAGATCGCCGCCGCAGCCGGAGCCGAGGTGTACGCCAACGCCGACGGCGTGTTCGTCATCAGCACGCTGCCCGACCCGCTCACCACCGAGCCCATATGGGCGGTCGAAGCGGTCGAGGGCGGCGTGTACATCTCCGGAAACCGGGCCATGACCAGCGACGGCGTCCACAACGGAGTCCACGCCCGCGGCGAGAACGCCTCCGACGGCATACCGCCCGTGTCCGCGCTCGTCGTCGACAACGACCCGGGCTCGCCGACGTACTGGTCAGGCCCCTACGGCAGACGGCCCACGTTCTACAGCTCGTCGACGCTGAACTCCACAGCGGCCTGCCAGCGGGCCGCCCGCCTGAAGCTCGCGGAAGCGCGAGCCCCGAACGCCAGCGGCGACATCTCCAGCCTGCCCAACCCAGCCCTGGAGCCGGGCGACGTCATCCGGGTGACACACGAGGACGGCACCCGCGAACTCCACCAAGTCGCGAGCTTCTCCGTACCGCTGGACCTGGGCGGCGACTTCCCGATCAGCACCATCTCGGCGAGGGAGGACTCGTGAAATCCGGGCACTCCGTGAACCGCAACCTCGCTGCCGCCCTGAAACGGCAAGCACAGCGCACCGGAGAGAACACGACCAGCGTCCGCGGATCCCGCCTGATGCTCGCCACCGTCACCGCGATTCCCGGCGCCGGCCTGGTCGAGGTCGACGGCGACGTGGAGGTCCGCCGCCTCACCTCCTACACCACCCCGGCTGTCGGGGACCTCGTGGTTCTCGCTGACTTCGGCGACGGCAACTGGGCCGTCCTCGGCAAGCTCGCCACCTGAGAAAGGGGGGCCCGTGACCGCGCCCGACAAGTACGGCCAGAACGTCCAGGTCTGGCAGATGACGGACCCGCCGTCGATCCCCGACGCCGCGCAGGCACTCGCCGACGGGATCATCCCCCGCACGGTGATGAGGTTCGCGTCCGCGTCACAGCGGGGCGCCACCCTCAAGGACCCGGTCGAGGGCATGGCGACGTGGCTGAACGACGTCAACCGGCTCGACATCTACAACGGCAGCAGCTGGGTGACCCCGGAACCGTCACTGGCCAGCAGCACCACCGGCCTGTCCGCAGGAGCCGGCTTCTCCGTCCTCGACTTCTTCGGGCACCGGCAGGGCCGCGTCACCAGCATCGACCTATACCTGGCCCGCACCGGCGGCAAGATCACCGCCAGCAGCGGCAACATCGCCGACACCGTGTGCGCGACCGTCCCCTCAGCATGGCGGCCCACCCACAGCACCATCACCGGCTGCTTCGACAACGGCATCGTCCACGGCGGATTCGTCATCGGCACCGACGGCATCGTCACCCTCCGCACCGCCACCGACGACATCGATGGCGGCACGAACCTCCGCCTGCACGTCACCTTCCTCCGCACCACCTAGCCCGCGCCCCCAAGCGCCTCCCGCCTGGAGTTCCGATGGCACCACCCATGCCCGCCGCCACCTTCGCCGCACTCTTCAGAGCCGAGGGCATCACCGTCCTCGAAGTCGGTGACTGGCGCGACCACAACCGCAACAGCAAGGGCCCCTGGGGCGAAGTGCACGGCGTGATGATCCATCACACTGTCACCCGGGGCACTGCGACTACCGTGCGGATGTGCCGCGACGGCTACCCCGGCCTGCCCGGCCCGCTCTGTCACGGCGTCATCGCCAAGGACGGCACCGTCCACCTGGTGGGCTACGGCCGCGCCAACCACGCCGGCCTCGGTGACCCGGACGTGCTGCGCGCCGTCATCAACGAGGTGAAGCCGCCCACCGACAACGAGGCGAGCACCGACGGGAACCGGCACTTCTACGGCTTCGAGTGCGAGAACCTCGGCGACGGGGTCGACCCGTGGCCGCCGGAGCAGATCGAAGCGATCGGTCGCGTCATCACCGCGATCTGCCGCCACCACGGCTGGGGCGCACGCTCCGCACTCCGCCATCTCGACTGGCAGCCCGGGAAGATCGACCCGCGCGGGCCCGGCATGGACTGGGACGACATCCTCACCCGAGTCACCGCACGCCTCGCGGGCGACAAGCCCGACCCGAAGCCAGCCACGCCGAAGCCCGCCGCTCCCAAGCCTCTGCCGAAGCCGACCAAGCCCACCGTCGACCTGTCCCAGCTGGTCGCCGCCGCCAAGTCGAACCCGGCCGCAAAGGGCACCCCGGTCACCTACTCCGGCGTGCGCACCGTGGAGGCCGCCCTGGTCGACGCGGGACTCCTGGCCAAGAAGTACTCCGACGGCCACTACGGCACCACCACCGTGACCGCCTACGCCACTTGGCAGCGCCGCCTCGGCTACACCGGCAAGGACGCCGACGGCATCCCCGGCCGCACTTCCCTCAAGCGCCTCGGCGACAAGTACGGCTTCCGCGTCGTCGCCTGACCTCAACCAGAGAACGGATTCCCCATGAAGATCTTCGGCAGAGAGCCGGTCACCATCCTCGCGTTCATAGCGGTCGCCCTCAAGCTGGGGTCCGCCTACGGTCTTGGCGTCTCTGCCGAGATGCAGGTCGCCATCATGGTGGCCCTGTCCTGCGCCGTCGCTGTC
Organism: Streptomyces prasinopilosus; assembly: GCF_001419695.1. GTDB lineage: Bacteria > Actinomycetota > Actinomycetes > Streptomycetales > Streptomycetaceae > Streptomyces > Streptomyces prasinopilosus. Next base: position 17,854 of record NZ_LIRG01000066.1, on the reverse strand, counting down.
GCCGAAGCCTTTGTCCTGAAGACCGGTGCCGCGTTCGCCGCGCTCGTGAACCTGGGGCACGCCGCTGTCGCGCTGTTCCTGGCCTTCGGCCGCGACATGAGCGCTGAGCAGCAGGCCTTGTGGATGTTCGCGATCGAGGGACTCGTTGCCCTGTTCATCGTCCGCCCGCAGGTGACCGCACCGATCACCACCCTGCGGATCGAGCAGTCCAGTCTCGTCAAGGCGGTCTGATGCCTCGCCGTGCGGCCCGGCGGCTGTACAAGGCTCTGGGCCGCCGCGGCACCTTCCTGCTGATCCTCGGCACCGGCAAAACCTGCTGGGGCGTGTCCTTCCTCGTCGACCCGCCCGACGGTCAGGGCCTCGAACTCCTCACCGGCCTGTGCAGCCTCCGTCACTGGTCATGGCTGTGGATCGTGTGCGGACTCATCACTCTCGGCTCCGCGCTCCTGCGCGTCGGCCGGGACTGGTTCGGGTTCCTCGCGGCTTTACTACCCCCCACCGTGTGGGCCATCGCCTACACCGTCGCCGTGTTCTCTGGCGACTACTCCCGCGGCGGCTTTGTCGCCATCTGGTACGCGACTTCGCACTGCGGGGTCATCTTGTGGGCGAGCACGGTGCCCGAATACTCGGTCCCCCCAGCATCGCGACCGCCCTGGAGAGGCAAGGCGCCATGAACGTGGGCGAGTGGGCGGCAATCATTGGAGCCGCCGGCAGTGTCCTCGGAGGCGGCGGCTGGTTCGTCTCCCGCGCCACACGAGACGCGGCAAGGGCGACCGCCGCAGCAACCGAAGCGGCCGCCCGAGCCAACGCCGCCCCCGCGCAGCAGGCCGCGAACCTGGCCGTCCTTGAAGCGACCGTGCGCCGGGTGGACGAGGAGAACGGGCAGCTGAGGGGCAAGATGTTCCGCCTGGAAGCACTGGTCCGGGCGTTCTCCTGGAGTCAGGACCGGTGGTTGCGCCAGATGCAGCGCGCGGAGATGGAGCCGGAGCCGGCGCACCCTCTGGTGGACGAGTTCAACCGAACTGGAGTCCTGTAATGCCCTTCCCTGACGGCGCCCCGACGACGCGGGTGCACCTCACCGTCGCCAACCCGGCAGGCGGCAAGGCCAGCTCCGGCACTGTGCGGCTCTCCCCGAACGTGCCCGCCGTCGTCCTCGACGGCGTCCCCGTCACCTGGACCGGCAAGGGCAGCTACGGCCTCAACGACGCCGGTCAGCTCATCGACTCCGACGGCACGGTTGGGGTGGAGCTCCTCGACAACTCGGCTGCAGGCAACCCGGCCGGCTGGCTGTGGCAGGCCATCATCACCATCGGCAACCAGAGCCGCGTCTTCCACTTCACCCTCGAAGGCGCAGGCGACGAAGTCGACCTCGACCAACTGCAGCAACTCGACCCCGACACCCCCGACTACGTACCCGTACCCGGACCGCGCGGACTGCCCGGGACTGACGGAACCGACGGCGAGAACGGGGCGTCCGCATACGAGACGTGGCTGGCCGCGGGGAACGAGGGGAGTGAAACAGACTTCCTAGCGTCCCTGCGGGGTGCTGACGGCAAGGACGGCACCCCTGGCACCTCCGGTGCTGATGGGCGGTCCGCCTACCAGCTGTGGCTGGACGCCGGAAACACCGGCACGGAGGTCGACTTCCTCGACTCACTCCGCGGGCAGCCTGGTGGACCCGGAACCTCGGGAACAGACGGGCAGAACGGAACCGACGGCGAGGACGGAGCGTCCGCCTATGAGGTGGCCGTCGCGGGCGGATTCGCTGGCACCCAAGCTGAGTGGCTGGCCTCGCTCGTCGGGCCCCGGGGCGAGCAAGGACCCCAGCCGCCGCTCGGCTCCGCAGGCGCCAGCCCTGACGTCGCCCTCCGCTCCACCGACCCCACCCTCACGGACGCCCGCACCCCCACCACGCACGCCGCCAGCCACGCCACCGGCGGCACTGACCCGGTCACCCCGGCCGCGATCGGCGCCTACCCGGCCAGCGACGGGAACGCGCTCAACGGATTCGTCACCGACCTGCAGACCAGGGTCGGCGGCCAGTTCGGCCTGGAGAACCGGGCTACCGCGGTGGAGAACCGGGCCACCACGTTGGAGACGGGCAAGTTCGACAAGGTGGGCGGCTCCCTGTCGGGCAGCCTCACCATCAACACAGCCGCCGTAGGCGACGCGCTGCTCGGACTGCACGTCGGCGCGGAAACATTCGACCGAGCCCGGGTCACACCCGACCGGATCGAGTGGGGCCCAGGTGGTGCAGCACGAGACACCAACCTCCGCCGGTCCGCCGCGAACGAACTGACCACGGACGACGCCCTGGTCATCGCACTCGCCCTACGGCACTTGGGCAGCACGCTCGGCTTCTACGGGGCAACCGCGACCACCAAGCCGACGGTGACCGGCTCCCGAGGCGGGAACGCGGCGTTGACGTCCCTGCTGACCGCGCTGGCCAGCCTTGGGCTCATCACCAACAACACCACCGACTGACAGGAGCTGCCGCCATGCCGGAAGCCCCCGAGCGGCCACCGCGACGCGACGACACCGCCGCCGACGTCGGCAGCCTCGTCCGCCTCGGCCGCGAAGAACCACCGCCCATCCCCGCGCCAGCCACACAGCCGTTCCAGGAACCGCACTACCCCGGACTGCCCGGCGGGTGGACACCCGACGACGCTGCCTGAACGACAACGCCCCGCACCACCGCTTCGGCGGCGATGCGGGGCGCTTCGTCGTGCTCAGAACTCCAGCTGCTTCTTCACCTCGGCCACGCTCGGGCCGGAGTCCGTCGACGGCATCTCCCAGCGGTGCGCCTTCTCCTCACCGTCGATGTAGATGAGCGTGCCGCCCTTCGCCTGCGCTGGCGTGAGGTCGAAGACTTGGCTACGCCACTGGTAGGCGCCCGGCTGCACCGGGTCAGCGTTGTTGTACTTGTCCATCACCACGTTGAACGCGTTCCCGCCGCCCGCATCGACCATCTCCCCGTCCGCGGCCATCCACTTCCAACCCCCGCCACTGATCGGGGCGGGCTCATCCGCGGCGACCGACCCTGTCGCCTTGTCCTTCATCGTGACGACGACGAAGACTCCGTTCACCGCGGTCTCCCCGCCGCCCTCCTCCGTGAAGACGACGGTGTCCGGGGTGATCTCCAGGGCGCCCGTGCCGCCATCGCCGACCGTCTGCGCCGGCTCCCCGAGCTTCATGCCCTTCTCGGGCTCCGCTGCCGGGCTTCCCTCTGTCGGCGTGGTCTCGACGGCCGATGGCTTCGTGTCGGCACTGACACTGCCGTCCTCACCGCCACATGCGGTCAGGACAGCCAGAAGCAGAGCAGCCGTAGCCGCGGTAGCGCGTGCGCGCATGGTTCCCCCCGAAGTTGAATGTCGCATCACGGTAGAACCGGGCGCGGGGGAGCGGGGCGGCTGTCACCGAGCCGTGACACGGGCAGTGCGCCCACGCGGGTGACATGCCGCGGCCCCGGCGATCGCGTGCGGCACCGTCTCGTTCTCCAGCCATGACTAAACCGTTCTGCATCGAGTGCGCTGAAGCACGGCTGGGGCCGGCTGCCGCCGAGGAAGCCCGCCGTAGCGCGGCTGCCGCCCCGCGCTTCACCGAGGAGCAGAAGGAGTTCCTTCACGACCTGTTTGCGTCGGCACGCTCCCTCGGGTCCGCTGCCGCTAGAACGAGATGCGGCATCTGCCACCCCGGAGGCGGGAGTTCTAGCGCATAACGTTCCCTGAAGCGCTCCCGGTTGGGGGGTCCGACTCTCGATAACATGCCGTATCGCGGGCCCTGCTCCTCTATCGGAGTGGGGTCTTCGTCTTATCCGAGGAGTCGTCAACTCTCGCCACAGGCAGAGTGTTACCCACGGTAGCCACGTATAATTTCCCTTATACGTGGCTACATAGACCAGGGAGGATCACCCTTGAACGTCACCGATTGTCCGACAGCGAAGAAGCGCAAGTACCCCAACCGCGCGACGGCCGAGGCGAAGGCTTCTGTGTCGAGCACGCAGATGTACGCGTACCAGTGCCAGTGCGGTAGCTGGCATCTGACCATGCGCCGCACGGCGGCTCCCGTGGCGCCGCCCGGGGCCGTCGACCGCCTCGCCAGCATGTCCGACCATGACTTCCAACTTGAGGTCTCCGCAGAACTGCGCGGGCGGTCCACTCCCGAAGTCGCAGCCGCCTTGCGGACACCTCAGCTCGCTCTCCGCTGGGGTGTCGCGCTCAAGCGGGTACTGACGGACATCCACGCGGACCTGGCGAAGAAGAAGGGGGTGCAGGACCCGGAGACCCAGGAGTGGCGCGCGGCGATGGTTCGCCGTAGCGGGATCGTTCACGCTCGCCAGTTGGAGATCCGTTCCTTGAGGAAGGCAGAGGAGCCCGGGACACGCGAAGAGCAAGTGAAGACTCAGGCCGCGAACGCAGCTCGACGCCGACTCATCGCGGCCCACCGCAGTGAGTATGAGGAGTACTTGAAGCAAGAGCTGGAGCGTCGCGGCCTGGAGTTCGAGCAGGCGAAGGCTCCCCGGCTGCGGGAGTGCTCGTGACCGGGCCCGACGAGGTGGTCGACGCCGAACTCGTCGACGACGGCCACCTCCCCGCCACACTCCCCGCAGCGGCACCCGCCCGGCCGATCGTCGACCGGCACACGATCCTCCGACCCAACGCGCCGATCCCCACCACGGCAGACCTGCCGACGTACACCGAGGCGGACTTCCGGATCTCCGAGGAGACCGCCGAACTCCTCGACGAAGCGCCCCCAGAGAACACGTCCCGCACCTACAAGTCCGCGCGGGACCGCTTCGAGACCTGGTGCCAAGAGAACGGGCGCGTCCACCTGCCCTGCACCACAGCCACCTTCGTCGAGTACGTCGGCCACCTCATCCGCCTCGACAAGTCCCCGTCCACCATCCAAGTCGCCATGTCCGCGATCCGCTCATGGCACCCAGACGGCCAGCAACCCGGCATGAAGGAAGCCCGCGAAGCCCTCCGCAAGCACGCCCGCGGCTGGGCGCAGAGGCGGACACCCAAGAAGGCGACCGGCATCCGAAGCGACATGCTCGCCGCCCTCGTCGCCACCTGCACCACCGACACCGACGCCGACTACCCCAAAGCCACCCGCGACGCCGCACTCCTCACCCTCGGCTGGGGCATGCTCTCCCGCCGAAGCGAACTCGCCCACCTCCTCATCGAACAACTCGCCATCGACGACGACGGCATCCACGTCCTCGTCGCCTTCTCCAAGACCGACCAAGCCGCCAAGGGCGAGACGACGTTCGTACCCGCCAACCCCGACGACCCAGCCACATGCCCCGTCGTCCGCATCCGAGCCTGGCTCGAAGAGCTGCGACGGCAAGGCATCACGACCGGCCCACTGTTCCGGCACATCAACCGAGGCGGCACCATCCGCCCCCGCACCGGACCACGCGGAGACTTCCTCACCCCCGACGCCATCGGCGTCATCGTCAAAACCCGAGCCCAACTGGCGGACCTGCCCGACCCATCCAAGGTCACTGCGCACGGACTCCGCCGCGGCCCCGCACAAGAGATCGCTGAAGCTGGGGAGGACCCGACCGGACAAGGACGCTGGAAGGCCGGCTCCATTACCGTCCGGAAGCACTACGTCGAACCCGCCCAGGGCAAGGCCAACAACACGATCACCGCCATGCGCCGCAAGCGAGCGAAGCAGGCAGCCGAGCAGGCAGGAGAGCAAGAGTGACCGACGAGCCGGACAACGTGGTCCACCTCTTCCGAGAGGAGCCCAACGAACGCATCAAGCGACACATGGCCGAAGACTGGGAGAAGGCGTTCCTGACGGCCGGGCAGTCACTCAGCAACCCAGAGACGGCCACGAGTGCGCGAGTGGCGATCTCGGTGATGAGCCACTTCATCCGAGGCCACTACGAGGTCGGCCAGATCACGGAAGAGCAGAAGGACTCGCTCCTGTGGTGGCTCGGCACGGGAACCTACGCAGCCGACGAACTGCACAAGTAGGCGCCTACCGCCCCTCCTCGTGCCACACTGCCGGTAGGCCCCGCCACGCATCCCCCGTCGTGGCGGGTCTCTGGCATCCTGGCCTGGGCGGCATGTTCCACGGCACCCTGCCGTGACACCTGGCGGTGACGGCCGCCGCCCCCTGACGCGCCGCACGCGGTGCCCAGTGGTGATGGTCTGACGCGATCGCCGAACCCCGAGCGTCCGTTCTCGTCTTGCCGGAGAACGGGCGCTCGCGCGTGTCACCCCCGCGGTTCGGGCAGCTGGCCGGGCTTGGTCGGCACGACTGTCACCTCGGTGCAGCCGGCGGTTTCGAGTTCGCTGCGGCGTCGGTCGGCGGAGGGCTGGTCGTAGGCGACGGCGGACGCGCACGGGATGCCGTCGGGGTTGGTCCAGGTGAGGGCGTAGTTCTGCATGGGGACATGATCATTGTTGGCACTGACAGCGAAGATTTCCGGCCTTGATCTATCGCGTGGCCGGATCATGATGCATGGTGGTGCGCACGGGATCCTCCCCGCCCCCAGGTGATGGGTCCCCCTTTCGGGCCCTGTCGCGCATCGCCGGCCGACAGGGCCCGCCGCACCTCCCGGCTCCCCACGGGAGGCTCTGCGGCTGCCCGCCGTAGGGTGGCCGCATGTCCGACGACCGCTACCACCTCACCCTGGCCGTGGCCGGCCGTCCGGTGGCGCACGGCTGGTGGGCGGTGGAGGCGACGGCGCGCGACAAGCTCACGGAGTGGGTGGGAGAGTGGGGCCAGCCCGGCGCGAAGGTCACCCTCGTCGACGAGGACACCAGCCGCGTGTTGACGGAGTGGCCCGAGCCGGCGTGAGCCTCTGCCATCCTGACGGGGAGCGAAGGAGACGCCGATGAGCCGCTGGGGGGACATGATCCCGCACCGCGAGGACGACGACAGCTGCCTGTGTGGCTGCCAGGACGACATCGTCAGCACTGAGGGCGAGGCCCCGCCGGTCGACACCTACCGTCTGTCGACGCGCCCCGGCAGTGTCGGTGGCATCTCGTAGGCTGGTTGGACTATCCGACCAGGCATACGAGCAGTCGGGTTTGCTGTTGCTGAGGCCCCGCCCGTACAGCGCCGGGCGGGGCTGCAACCAGGGGAGGGGCCGTGCTCCATCGTCTGCTTCGGCGTCGTGGCGGATCAATGCCCGCCTACCGGCCGCGCCCCGATGAGCAGTTGGTGACGCTCTCGCCGGGCGACCTGGACTACGACCGCATTGAGCGCCTGGAGCGCGAGCTGGGGATCGGGGACGCGGAGCCCGAGCGGCCGATCCGCCGCGCCCCCTCGGTGTGCCTGACGAAGGACTGTGCGGGCGAGACGCACGAGATCCGCACTTGGTCTGACGTGCTGGCCATGCGTATCCACTACTGCGAGCGGCCCTAGCTACGCCGCAGGTCAGCTCACTTCCCGGCGCCGGGAAGTGGTCAGCCCTTCGTAGCCTCGGGTGCCGTGTGCCGCACGGCTTTCTTGAGCGCCATCTCGACCTCGTACCGGCTGTGTCCGTGCTCGGTGGCGTAGGCGACGACCCCGTCGTGCACGGCGGTCGCCTGGTCGACGGTGAGTCGCCCGGCCTGGATCGCCTCCCAGGAGGCGCGTGCGGCGGACAGCAGGTCGTCGGGGAAGTCGAAGGTGGTCACGGGCGGGAGCTTACGTGGAGGTGGGGCGGATCCCCGTAAACCCGTTGTATAGCGTTCGCGATACGTGTAGCGTTTGCGTCATGAAGAAGAAGTTCGCCGAGTTCGGTGACACCGACGGCAACAAGGAGACGGTGTTCGACATCACCCCCGACCTCGCCGTTGCACTCGCTGACGCCCTCCGCAATCAGGTCGGTGTGGAGCCCCCGCACCACGCCCGCACCTTCGACGACCTGACCGCCACCATCGCCCAGACCTCCCACCTCATCCAGCACCTGGAAGTCTTCCGGGAACTGGCCATGGTCCAAGCGGACGACACCAGCCCGCACGCCGACCGTAAGGCCATCGCCATCGCCGCCGCCATGCCGCCCTCCCGGCTGTACCGGGTGCTGGAGAAGCACGGACGCCCGCGCGACCGCAAGGCCCAGACCACCGACCCCGCCGAGAAGCAAGGACACTGACCATGACCGCGAAGAAGCCGTCGAAGCCGTGGCGCGTGACCGTCACGGGCCCTGAGGTGGAAGCCAGCTCCTCGTTCACCAGCGAGGCGAAGACCTACGCCTTCATCCGCGCCACTCTGGGCGGCGGCAGCCCTGCCGACACCGCGAAGATCGAGCAGTGGGAGGGCGGCCTCTGGCGTTGGTTCGAGACCGTCACCGCCGACGAGATCCGCGCCGCCCAGACCACCAGCCGCGACACCGAGAAGTAAGGACCCCGACCATGGCCATCTCCGCCGAAGACCAGATCATCCACCACCTCAAGGACAAGGTTGGCCTCGCCCGCGCCGACGAGCTCGTAGCCGAACTGAAGGGACAGCGGGACCACGAGGAGACCCTGCGTCTGGCCGCCGAGTACCTGCGCAAGAAGTACGGCGTGACGAACCGCGCCGCTGGCGACCTGCTGCGCCTTGCCGAGCTGGAGAGCCAGGGCCGCAGCATCTTCATCAACCGCGTCACCGAGAAGTGAGAGCCTGACCCCCGCACACGGAAGCGCCCCCGCCTGGGGAAATCAGGCGGGGGCGCTCGCATGTCAGTCTACGCGGCGACGTCGATCTCCCCGCACGCGCGTTCCGCCGCCACCGCCCGCGTCCACTCCGCGACCAGCACCTCATATCGGGCCCGCGACTCCCCATACAACCAACCGCCCGTCGACAACAGCAGCGCGCGGATCTCCTCATTCACCACCGCAGCCAGACGCACCGGAGCCGGGACCAGAGGAGAGGGGAACATGAGGGCAGCGTAGTCGCCGGGTCGGACAGCGGGCTACGACTCTTCGGCGCCGGCCCGCTTGCCCGTCGTGCGCCCTTCGGCGATCTGCTGGGCGCGCGCCCGACTGATGCCCAGCTCGGCAGCCACTTGGGCGTGACTGAGTCCGCCCTCGCGCATCCCCTGCACTGCAGCCTGTCGGATCTCGCGTAGCCACTTCTGCAGGTCAGGGATGGTTTGGAGTGCGGCGCCGGCTTCCTTGGCCTGCTGGGTCGGATCGCCTTGCTCAGCAAGGTGCTTGAGGTTCTCGAAGGGGTTCGGCGGTGTCGTCATGACGTCAGTGTAGGGGGAGGGTTGACATGACGTAAGGGGTACCCTTACATTTAGAGAGTCAGAGAACGACAGCAGGGGAGACGGAAATGACCAAGGGCCAGCGCTTCGCGAAGGACATGCGGAAGAACCTCGGCATCGGCACCCGCACCCGCCGCTGGGGAAGCCGCGCGTTCAAGGGCAGCGACATGCACCGCATGATCCTGGACTGCATCGCCGAGGCCACCCACTACAACGGCCTGTACAGCGAGGCGCGCCAAGAACTCTTCCGCTCCGCCTTCCCCGCCCTGTGCTCCTACGAGAAGCACATCCTCGGTGGTCGAGCCGACGCCGTTCTCGTCGCCCGCCTGAACGCCCTGTCGCCCTGGCAGCTCTGCAACCTGCTCGGCCGCATGGTCGACGTCGGCATCACCAACGTCGGCGAGGGCGAGCAGTTCTTCGCCCAGCTCCGCGCCGAGCTCTACGCGCAGGCCGCCTGAACCGCAGCCCCGCCACCGTGCGGGGCTGCGCTAGCACATCAACCACCCTGAGGCGCGACTAGCCTGAAGAGAGAAGGATGCCTTGAAGAGGGCAATAGATCTAACCGGTCAGCGGTTCGGCCGGCTGACCGTCATCGGTGCTCCCACCTCGGTGGGACGGAACCGCATCATGTGGCTCTGCGCCTGCGCGTGCGGCAATGAAAAGAGGGTGCGTGCTGACCATCTCAAGTCGGGGCATACCGCGTCGTGCGGTTGCATTCCGAGCGGTCCCCCCAAGAGCCTCCGTCGGAGAAGTCATCCCTTGTACTACCGCTGGCGCGGGATGGTCGCACGGACGACCGACCCGAACCACCGGCGCTACGCCGACTATGGCGGGCGCGGCATCACGGTCTGCGAGCGATGGAAGTCGTTTGAGGCGTTCGCCGAAGACATGGGTTCGACGTTCTCCCCGGAGCTGACCCTCGAGCGTATCGACAACGACCGCGGATACGAGCCTGGCAACTGTCGATGGGCGACAGTCATCGAACAGGCCCGCAACAAGCGCAGCAGCCACCTTGTCACTTTTCGCGGCCAGACCAAAACGATCATCGAGTGGTCCGAACTTCTTGGGCTGAACTACGACACCGTGCGCGGACGGTTAACCAAGCAAGGCTGGTCGGTCGAACGGACACTGACCACCGGGGCTGATCCGGCAGTGCTCGCACGCTTCGTCGGCCCTGCCGAGGCGGGGGAGACCGCCTGACGGACTGCATGCCCCCGTCGATATCGACGGGGGCATTGTCATGCCTGGCGTGTATCGCCCCCCGGCTGCGGCAGTTCGGTGACGAACGTGCCGATCCCCGGCTGCATGTACGCCAGGCCGGCCGTGCGCAGCTCCGTCAGGACCCGGCGAGCCGTCATCTGCGAGATACCGAACTCGCCGCAGATCGCCACCACCGACGGCAACTGCTCATCCGGCGCATACGTGCCGTCGAGGATCCGCTCCCGCAGCTTCTCGTGAACCTGCTTCCACCTCGGCACATCCGGCTCCCACTTCATGATCCCGACGCTAAGACCGCTCAGCCCGACGGGCGAGACGGGCGCGACTAGCAGACGTATCACACCTATCGCACCTACGATCAGGCGGAACAGCAGAAAGCCCCCCGGGGAGCGTGGGCCGCCACCCCGGAGGCGCCGACGATCGGAGCGTCGACGTGGACGAGCCTACGGAAACCCACCCCCAGCACCGGACCGCCACCGAGGAGTGGCCCTGCGTCTGCGGTAGCCACGACCACCAGCCGGTCCGCATCGGCGAGGCACTCTCGCCCACCGGCAGCATCGTCGGCCCCGTCTACGTGTGCCCGGCGCCGCGGGCCACCAGCACGGGCAGCGCACCGTGAACGGCCGGCCCGCGGTCAAGGACGGCAGCGTGTCGGGGCCGTGCCAGCTCGGCGAGTGCGGGTTCTGTCACGGCAACATCGACATCCAGGCCGGGCCCGGGCGGCCCGTGCCGATGCTGACATGCAGCTGCACCTGCCACCGCGGGAAGCCGGCGCGGGTGCGGAAGGTCTGAGCGTCGCCCGAATCGTGCCGCCCGGCAGGCAAGAACTGGGCGTGGCTCGTTGCCGCAGAGGAAAGCGCAGGCCAGAACTTTCACGGATGGTCACGAATGTGTGCGGAGCATATGCAAATCGTGCAGATATATGGAGCGGACAGCTTCCGTCACAGGATTCTCTGTTGTTGACTTTAAGTCGGTAGCGGCTGAAAAGAGGCTGCCGCCCTTACCCGTGCAGGAGATCGACGACGTGCACCCGCAGAGCGTGAGCCACCAGCAACAGGTGGGTCAGTTTCATCTCGTGGCCGGCTTCCATCCGCTGGATGGTGCTGCGGTCGATGCCCGCGGCGTGCGCGAGGGACTCCTGAGTCAGGTTCTGGTGCAGCCGGCGGACGCGAATGCGGTCCCCGGTCGCCCGGCGGGCGGCGGGGACCCACTCGGGCAGATCGGCTGGCACCCGAGCAACGCTTTACCGATCATGATCATAAGTCAGCAGCAGATCTGAGGCATTCTTCGATCATGAAATGAGCCTCGATCCACGCCCCAGCCCTGCGAGATCCGAGGTACGCCGCAGGGCCCTGTGTGACACCCATGAACCGAACGTCTGTTCACCCCTTCGAGTGAACAGACTCAACCCCACGTGTCCGGCTTCCAGCGCCGGGCATCGGCACGCCAAGCAAATGGATCAAAGAAGGAGGCCACGCCCACCCGGTCACCACCAGGCGCGTAGTCCCGCCCGGAAGTCGACAGCCGCAAGGCGCGAGCCACCCACTCGTAGACTTCCGCCGCAAACGGCCTGCCGACCCGACACCCAGGGTCGCCAGGCCACGAAGCCGCCCTCCGGACCGCCAGGCCCACCTCCCAAGTGGGCGGCCCGGAGGGCGGCGTTCGATTGTCCCGCAGCCCTATGGGAGAAGAGTGGGAGAACCGAGCCGCGAAACCCCTCGAAACCTTGCTAGTTTCTGCAAATATCTACGCGTCGCGACTTGCGAATAGGCAGACGTGAAACCTCACCCAACAGGCAGCTCAGTGAGCTGAACCCCCAGCCTCAGGACTCAGCACACCCAAGCTGACCAGCAAAAAGATGACGATGCCGAGCGCGACGCGGTACCAGACGAACGGCATGAAGCTCTTGGTGGTGATGAACTTCATGAACCACGCGATCACCGCGTAGCCGACCGCGAAGGCCACGACCGTCGCGAAGATCGTCGGGCCCCAGGTGACGTGGCCGCCCTCGGTGGCGTCCTTCAGCTCGAAGAGGCCGGAGGCGAGGACGGCGGGGATCGCCAGCAGGAAGGAGTAGCGGGCCGCCGCCTCACGCCGGTACCCCATGAACAGGCCGCCGCTGATCGTAGCGCCGGAGCGGGAGACACCGGGGATGAGCGCCAGGGCCTGACAGAACCCGTAGACCAGGCCGTCCTTGACGGTCAGGTCGTCGAGCGACTTGCGCTGCTTCGGCGAACGGTGCCGTCCGCCCTGCTCGTCCCGCGCCGCCAGCCGGTCGGCGACACCGAGGACGATGCCCATGCCGATCAGCATCGCCGCGGTGAGCCGCAGGTCGCGGAACGGCCCCTCGATCTGGTCCTTCAGCGTCAGGCCGAGGACTCCGATCGGGAGCGAGCCGACGATGACGAGCCAGCCCATCCGGGCGTCGGGGTCCCGGCGCATCGTCCTGTCGGTGAGCGAGCGCGTCCAGGCCGACAGGATCCGCGCGATGTCCTTGCGGAAGTAGATCAGCACCGCGGCCTCCGTGCCGATCTGGGTGATCGCGGTGAAGGCCGCGCCCGGATCCTCCCAGCCGGAGAAGGCCGCGGTCAGCCGCAGGTGCGCGCTGGAGGAGACGGGGAGGAACTCGGTCAGCCCCTGGACGAGTCCGAGGATGAGGGATTCAAACCAAGACATGAGGCAGCGGTGTCCAAGTGCCGATCGCGGGAGGGGACGACGTGGGCACGCCGAAACGCCGTGTGCGGTGATCGATGATCAGGCGCGCCGAGTCGGAAGGGTAGCGCCCCAAGATGAACGCCGGATGCCGGGGCCGCACCGGTCCCCGGCCCGGCGTCCGGGCCCGTCCTCACCCGGCGCGCAGCCGGTGCCGCTTGCGCCAGGCGACCACCGCGCCCACCAGACCCGGCACGGTGATGCAGGCCAGCGCGATCAGGAAGGCCGGGGACGTCGGCGTGGAGGCGCGGGCGCCGGCGACGGCGTAGGCGGCGGTGTTCGGGATCGAGCCGAGCCCCGTCGCCAGCAGGAACGGCACCGGACCCATCCGGGAGACGGCGGCGCAGTAGTTCGACGCGGCGAACGGCACCCCCGGGAACAGCCGCGCCGCCAGCATCGAGCGGAAGCCGTGCCGGCTCAGCTGGTGGTCCGCCGCCTTCAGCCAGCGCCCCCGCAGCAGCGGACGCAGCGCCTCCTGGCCGAGCGCCCGCCCGAGGCAGAACGCGAGCCCGGCGCCGAGCACCGTGCCGCCCAGAGCGGCGCCGAGCCCCAACTGGCTGCCGAACAACGCGCCCGCGGCGAGGTTCAGGATCGGGCGCGGCACGAACGCCACCGTGCACACCCCGTAGGACACCGCGTACGCGACGACCGCCGCGGCACCGCCGAACTGCGACGGCAGGCCGTCGGTCAGCAGCTTCTGCGGCTCCAGGAGCAGCACGAGGGAGGCCGCGGAGGCGAGCAGCGCGACCAGCAGGGACAGGCGCGACCAGGGGGACAGCAGGACTCTGGCGCAGCGGGCGGCGGCCCCCGCCGCCGGTACCGCGGGCGCCGCGGGTGTCGCCGCGGGGGCGAGGACGGCGGTGGTGAGCTGTGCGGCGGAGGCCCGGGGAGAGGCCGTGGCGGTGCCCCCAGAGCGGTTGGTGGCATCGAGCATTCGGTGACAGTAACCGACGAATGCGACCGGCCGCCGTAGTGTGCGTCTCAGACGTGCCACAGCGGCCGGAACGTCCCGGGAACGTCCGGGACGTGGCACCCCGTGTGCGGGGAGCGGGCCGCGGGGCGCAGGCCGGGGACGACGTGGCGCTCCCGCCGCGCGGGGTGCCGCGGGACGCGGTGCGGCGCGGGCACGAGGTGGCCGCGCCGGGCAGTGCGGTGCCGAGCCGGAGGTTCACGGCGCGGGTGTACGTGCTGTCGGCCCACGAGGGCGGACGCCCGGTCGCGCACCGGCACAATGGGACGGTGAACGAGCCGATACCCGTGACCCGCGCCGTCGGTCACGGCACCGCGAAGCTGATGCCCGACGTCGACCGGGAGCGGGCGTGGCTGCTGACGGTCGACGGGGCACCGCAGTCGTACGTCGACCTGGACGAGCCGGCCCACCTGGAGTTCGAGTACGTCCGGCGGCTCGGGCACGTGCTGGACGTCCTCGCCGAGCCGGGGCGCCCGCTGGACGCGCTGCACCTCGGCGGCGGAGCGCTCACCCTGCCCCGCTACCTGGCCGCGACCCGCCCCGGCTCCCGGCAGGACGTCGTCGAGTTCGACCGGGAGCTGCTGGACCTGGTCGCCGAGCAGCTGCCGCTGCCGGAGGGGGCGGACGTCACGCTGCACGCGGCGGACGCCCGCGCCTGGCTGGAGGCCGCCCCCGACGCCTCGGCGGACGTCCTGGTCGCCGACGTCTTCGGCGGCTCGCGCGTCCCGGCGCACCTGACCTCCGTCGCCTACGTCCGTGAGGCCGCGCGGGTCCTGCGGGCCGACGGCGTCTACCTCGGCAACCTCGCCGACGCGGCGCCCTTCACCTTCCTGCGCTCCCAACTCGCGACCCTGAGCACGGAGTTCGAGGAACTGGTGCTGATCGCCGAGCCGGGGGTGCTGCGCGGGCGCCGTTTCGGCAACGCCGTCCTCGCCGCCGCGCACCGCCCCCTCGACCTCGCGGCCCTGGCCCGGCGCACCGCCGCCGACGCCTTTCCCGCCCGCGTCGAGCACGGCGCGGCCCTGCGGGACCTCACCGGCGGGGCGCGGCCGGTACGGGACGCGGACGCCGTACCGTCACCCGAGCCCCCCGGCGGTGCGTTCGGCGTCGGCTGACTCCTTGGCGACGACGTCCGGGGCCGTCCCGGCGACGGGCACCGTCCGGCGCCGCAGATTGCGCACGTCCGGCACGCACAGCACCGCCGCCGTGACCACGACGACCAGCACGGCGCAGCCCCACAGCGCCTCCGTGCGCCCGAACGCGGTCTCCGCGGGGCCCGCCAGCGCCATCGTGGCCGGCACCAGGGCGACGGACCCGAACCAGTCGTAGGCCGACACCCGGGACAGCTTCTCCTCCGGGATCTCCTGGTGGAGCGCCGTCATCCAGGAGACCCCGAACACCTCGACGGTCACTCCGGTCAGGCACATCACCGCGCACAGGACCGCCACCGGCACCGGCACGGCGAGCGCGGCGGAGGGCAGGGCCAGCGGGAACACGCAC
The DNA here is from genome assembly GCF_001419695.1 of Streptomyces prasinopilosus. Classification (GTDB taxonomy): domain Bacteria; phylum Actinomycetota; class Actinomycetes; order Streptomycetales; family Streptomycetaceae; genus Streptomyces; species Streptomyces prasinopilosus. The sequence goes on along the minus strand of NZ_LIRG01000066.1, from coordinate 2,261 downwards.
AGGGTGCCGACGAACAGCAGGCGGCGCGGTTTCCAGCGGGTCATCAGCAGCGCGCCCAGCACCGTGCCCGCGCCGAAGAAGGCGAGGGCCAGGCCCCAGGGCGCGGCACCGCCCAGATGGTCCCGGGCGACGAGGGGGCCGTAGACCGCGTCGGCGGCGCCGACCACGGCGTTGGCGATGGAGAACTGGATGACGATGCCCCACAGCCAGGGCCGGCCGGAGAACTCCCGCCAGCCGTCGCGGAGGTCGGAGAGCAGGCCGCCGCCCGGGGCGCGCGGCGGTATGTGCTTCACGTCGAGGAAGGCCCGCAGCGCCGCCGCGACCGCGAAGGCCGCCGCGTCCGCCGCGAGGACCCAGCCCGGTCCCATCGCCGCGATCATGAGGCCGCCGAGGGCGGCGCCGCCGAGTGTCGCGCCCTGCATCGCCATCCGGAACACCGCGAACGCCCGGCCGGCCTGCTCGCCCTCGACCGAGGAGAGCAGCATGCCCTCGGCGGCCGGCCCGAAGAACGCCTGGCCGACCCCGCCGAGCGCGCTGAGCAGCATCATCTGCCACAGCCGGGCCTCGCCCGCCAGGACCAGCGCGGCGAACGCGGCCTGCGAGACGCAGTTGAGGACGTTGGCCGCGACCATCACGTGGTGGCGCGGCAGCCGGTCCGCGACGGCACCGCCGATCAGCAGGAACAGCACCAGCGGCAGGGTGCGGGCGGCGGCCACCAGGCCCACGTCGCCGCCGTCCCCGCCCGCGCCCAGCACCGCGAACGCGGAGGCGATCAGGGAGCCGTGACTGCCCAGGCTCGTCACCACGGCGGAGGCGGTCAGCAGGGTGTAGTTGCGGCCCGCCCAGGCAGGGCGGCGTGAGGAGGAGAGGGTGGTCGGCACACCGTGACTATCGCCGGGGCGGGGCCGACTTGCCAAATGTCCCGCCGCGTGAGCCCGGGACTCCCGTCCGCTACGACCCGGTCGGCGCCTCCTCGGTGAGGCGCACCGTGCTGAGGATCTTCTGCACGGTCTCCTCCGGGATCTCGTCCTTGACGCCCTTGGCGCCGTACAGGTTCCAGGTGACGAAGTCCCCGGCACCGTTCTTGAACCCGAAGGTGATCGCCTTGCCCTCGCTGTCGCACTTGCCCTTCTGGGGCGTGTTCTGCGAGTACGCCGTGGCGACGCTGCCCTCGATGCCCGAGGCGGTCGTGTACGCCTTCGGCTTCTGCGTCTTCACGCTCTTCTTGTCGGGCTGCGTGTAACCGCCGTAGATCCACCACGGCACACGGGTCTCCGCGGCCTGGTCCGTGGTCCTGGCGCCGTTCTCGCCCCGGGTGCCGGCGGTGACGAGGGCGGTGTCGTCCTCGCGGCCGTCCTTGTCGTCGTCGCTCGTGCACCACTTGGACTTCAGGTAGGCGGGGGCGGTGACGGTGGTGCGGTCCAGCTCACCGTCCTTCTCCTCCCATTCGAAGCCCACACTGGTGCCGGGGTTCTCGATCTCCCAGTCGGCGGGGACGTCGAACTTGGTGCCGAAGCGGGTGTTCGTGACGACCTGCCAGCCAGGAATCGTCGCCTTCTCGGCCTCCCCGCCCCGCGGATTGTCGCCGGAGCCGGAAGCGCTCGGTTCCGCGGAGGGCTTCCCGGACGCGCTCACGGACGGCTTCGCGTCCTTCTCGCCGGCGGTGTCGTCCTTGTTGCCGCCCAGCACCAGGAAGCCGGTGACACCGGCGGTCACCACCACGGCCGCCGCGGCCACGACGGCCACGATCTTCGTCTGCTTCCCGCCGCCCCCGCCCTGCGGCGGCTGGGGCATCCCCACGGTGTCCGGCGGCCCCCACTGCTGCGGCTGCTGCTGCGCGTACGGGTTCGGCTGCTGGACGCCGGGCTGCTGGTACGGGTTCGGCTGCCGGTACCCCGGCTGCTGGTACGGATTGTTCGACTGCGGGTTCTGCTCGCCCCCGGGCGGCTGGTTTCCTGGCCACATGGTGAGTCACCCTAGCCCGGCCAGTGACACGATTCGGTCACTGCCCGTTGACGGGGACGTAGCGATCCGGGAGGGGCGACAACCCGGTGTGACCGCGCGGCGTCGCGCCCCGCGGGGCCGGGCCCTTCCCGCCGTTCTCCGCCGGTCCGGGGCCGGCCGCGCGGTGCGGGGAGCGCCGCGGCGACCCCGGGCCGCCCGGCCGCCGAGGCCGAGCCGGACGGTGGACGGCGTCCCGGGTTCCGGGTGCAGCGGGATCCGGCGCGAGGACGGCGCCGTGACCGGGGAGACGACGGCCG